>NZ_LUNH01000005.1:0-115915 GCF_001628525.1 Aeromicrobium sp. REDSEA-S38_B2
GGACGGTATAGTGTAGGTCGTGGTCCGGGCGCTGCCCGGACCGTTCCACGTCCGCCGAGAGGAGGCCCCGCCATGACCACCATCGACCCCCGCTTCGACGACGCTCGTCCGTCGAGCCCCCACGCATCGGCACTGCCCGAGGTGCCCCCCGTGCGCGCGGGCCTGCGCGAGTGGTGCGCCCTCGCCGTCCTGATGATCCCCGTGCTGCTCGTCTCGGTCGACAACACCGTGCTGAGCTTCGCGCTGCCGTCGATCAGCACCGAGCTGCGCCCGACCGGCTCCCAGCTGCTGTGGATCGTCGACGTCTACGCCCTCATGCTCGCGGGTCTGCTCATCGCGATGGGCAGCATCGGCGACCGCGTCGGTCGGCGCCGGCTGCTGGTGATCGGCTCGATCGGCTTCGGCGCGGCCTCCCTGGTCGCCGCCTACGCGAGCAGCGCCGAGATGCTGCTCACGGCTCGTGCACTGCTCGGCTTCTTCGGCGCCACGCTCATGCCGTCGACGCTCTCGCTGCTGCGCAACGTCTTCCACCACGCCCACGACCGCCGGCTCGCCATCGCCGCGTGGGCGGCCATGTTCTCCGGCGGCGCGGCCCTCGGGCCGGTGCTCGGCGGCTACCTGCTCGAGCACTTCTGGTGGGGCTCGGTCTTCCTCATCAACGTGCCGCTGATCGTGCTGCTGGTGCCGCTGGCGCTGTGGCTCGTGCCGGAGTCGAAGGACCCGAACCCGGGCCCGCTCGACCCGACGTCGATCCTGCTCGCCGTGGTCGCGATGCTGCCGGTGGTCTACGGCATCAAGCACCTCGCGAAGGCCGGCCTCGACGACGTGACGCTCGCATCGTTCGGGCTCGGTGTGGCCGCCGGTGTGCTGTTCGTGCGTCGTCAACGGCGCAGCGTGTCGCCGATGCTCGACCTCACGCTGTTCCGGAACCCGGTCTTCAGTGGGGCGCTCGCCGCGAACCTGCTGAGCCTCATGGGCCTCACCGGCTTCCTGTTCTTCGCAGCCCAGCTGCTGCAGCTGGTGCTGGGGCTGTCGCCGATGATGTCGGCGATGGTGCTGCTGCCCGGTCTGCTCGTCACGATGGCGTGCGGCTTCGTCGCGGTGCGGCTGGTGCGCCGCTTCCCGGTGCGCGTGCTCGTGAGCCTGAGCTTCGTCGCGTCGTCGCTCGGCTACGCCGTGGCGGCGTTCACGGGGCACCCGACGGTCGTGAGCGTCCTCGTCGCCTTCGCGGTGATGGGCGTGGGCATCGGACTGGCAGAGACCCTGACGAACGACCTCGTGCTCGCGGCCGTCCCGCCGCACAAGGCAGGGTCGGCGTCGGCGATCTCCGAGACCGCCTACGAGATCGGCGCCGTGCTCGGCACGGCGGTGCTGGGCAGCATCCTCACGGCCACCTACCGGGCCGAGCTGACCGTGCCGGCCATGCTGCAGCACGGTGAGCGCGACCACGCCTTCGAGACGCTCGGCAGCACGTTGACGATGGCCGACCGGTACCCGAACGAGATGGGTGCGGCGCTCGCGGAGTCGGCGCGTGCCGCCTTCGACCTCGGCGTCCAGCGGACGTCGGGTCTGGCGATCGGCGTGGCTCTGCTGGCCGCCCTCGTCTCGTGGCGCACGCTCAAGCACGCTCCGTCGGTGGAGAACGTCTCGCACTGAGGACGGCTGCGTCCCCGTTCATCGGGGACGCGGTCGCCCAAAGTTCCAGACCAGGAAGAGGACGAGCGTGCCCAGGAGCACGATCGACCCGGCACGGTCCCAGTCCGGTGTCGGGTCGACGCCCACGAGGTGTCGGGCGTACACGTAGGCGAGCGCGAGCAGGGTCATCTCCGTCCAGTGGACGAGGATGCGGGGGATCGTGGTCCAGCTGCGGGCGGGGTAGCGCACGGATACCTCCGGTGGTCAGTCGTGGTGATCGCGGTGGGGGCGTCGGTAGATCGCTCCGAGGACGGACGCGAAGGTCGTGAACAGCACGAGCTGGCCGAAGAGGCTCCAGTTCATGACGGGGTCGACGTCGAGCGCGCGGCGTCCGGCGACGAAGACGAGGGCGAGCACGGCCAGCGCGACCGCCTGGGCGACGAAGCCCAGGACGACGCGGCGGCGTGGCGAGGTGGAAGGCATCGGGTGGTCCTCTGGATCGTCGATGACTCGACCCTCTCGACGTCCGTGGTCGAGGACCAGACCTCTTCACGATGTCGGTGGATGGGGTTGACAGCGGGAGGAAGGGGTGTGGAGAACCTTCCGAGAGGTCGGGACCGGCGGGTCAGGAGATGGCTGCGACGAGGGCGTCGCGGAGGGCTCGGCGCGCCGGGTTGCCGGTGGTCGCGCGTCGCCAGACGAGGCCCACGCGGCGCTCCGGGACGGGGTCGACGACCGGCACGCACACCACGTCGTCGGGCAGCGGGCCGCGACCCAGGCGCGGCACGAGCGCGACCGCCACGCCCGCAGCGGCCAGCGCCACGTGCGACGCGTACTCGTTGTCGGTGAAGCGCAGGTCGGGTCGCAGGCCGTGCCGCGCGAACATGACGAGCAGCCAGTCGTGGCACAAGGTCCCGGCAGGCGTGCACACCCAGCGCTCCCGGACGAGGTCGCGCGGCGTGACGGTCTCGCGGTCGGCGAGGGCGTGCCCGCGGTGGACGACGAGGTCGGCGCGGTCGAGCAGGAGGTGCTCCTGCTCGACGCCGGGCGGGACGTCGAGGTGCACGCTCTCCCAGTCGTGGACGATCCCGGCGTCGGCGGCACCGCGGGCCACCTGCAGCACGACGTCGCGCGGGTCGGCCTCCGTCACCGTCACGCGCAGCTGCGGCGCCGACGCCTCCAACGCCGCGAGCGCGGGCGCCAGCAGACCGCGGTGCGCGGTGGTGAACGTGGCGACGTGGAAGGAGCCCTGGGGACGGTCGACGTCGTGCCCCAGGTGGCTGAGCGTCTCGAGCTCGTCGAGCACCCCCGCACCGCGCTCGGCGAGGAGGCGGCCGACGTCGGTGAGCACCACGCCGCGGCCGACGCGCTCGAGCAAGGGACGGCCCTGCTGGCGCTCGAGCCGCTTGACCTGCTGCGACACGGCCGACGGCGTGTAACCGAGCGCGTGCGCTGCGGCGACCACGCTGCCGTGCTGGTGCACGGCGAGCAGCGAGCGGAGCGCACTCAGGTCGATCATGCACGAAACGTACATCGAATCGTGAAGAAAGCATCGCTGGACCTACATCGTCGGTCCGACGAGACTGAGCCGGTGACCCGTCGTGACAGCCTCCTCGCCGTGCTCGTGGCCGTGCTGTGGGGGTGCAACTTCGTCGCCATCCACCTGGGTCTGCGCGACGTGCCGCCGTTCCTGTTCCTCGCGATCCGGTTCGTGCTCGTCGCGTTCCCGCTCGTCCTGCTGGTGCCGCGACCGAAGGCGTCGTGGCAGGCGGTGGTCGCGGTCGGCGTCTTCATGAGCCTGGGCCAGTTCGGGCTGCTCTACCTGGCGCTCGCGATCGGCATGCCCGCCGGGTTGGCGTCGCTCGTGCTCCAGGCGCAGGTCGTGCTGACGATGGTCATCGCGTCGCTCGCGCTGGGCGAGCGGGCCACGCGTCGCCAGGTCGGCGGGGCGCTCGTCGGCACGGCCGGTCTCGCGACCGTGGCCGTCGGCTTCGGTGCCGGCGCGTCGATCGTGCCGCTGCTCGTCACCGTCGGCGCAGCGCTCTCGTGGGCGGTCGGCAACGTCGTGGCCCGTGCGGCGAAGGTCGAGTCGGGGCTCTCGCTCGTCGTCTGGTCGGCGCTGGTCGTGCCCCTGCCCTGCCTGGCCGTCTCGCTCGTCGTCGACGGACCTGCCGCGATCGGGGCCGCCCTTGCCGGGTTCGGCTGGACCGCGCTGCTCAGCACGCTCTACACGGTCGTCGGGGCGTCGCTCGTGGGCTACACCATCTTCAACGGGCTCATGGCGCGTCACCCGGCGTCGTCGGTGGTGCCGTACATCCTGCTCGTGCCGCCCGTCGGCATGCTCGCGGCGTGGCTCGCGCTCGACGAGGTGCCGAGCCTCGTCGAGGCCGTCGGGGGGCTGGTCATGCTCGTGGGGGTCGCCGTGGCGGTGACGTCGGCGCGACGTCCCGCGGTGGTGGCGCCGGCGGTGACCGGCTGACTCAGGCGAGGAGGGCGGCGCGGGCCATGCGCGCGAGCAGGGTGCGCAGGGCGTCCTCGCCGATGCGCGCGCTGTGCGGGGTGGAGTTCAGCAGCCCGAAGACCGCCTGGACGACGGCGCGGGCCTCGGCGCGCTGCAGGTCGTCGCGCAACGAGCGGACGACGTCGACCCAGAGGTCGACGTACGCCAGCTGCAGGGTGCGGACCTCCGCGCGCGCGTCGGCGTCGAGCCGCGACCACTCCCGCTCCTGCACGACGATGTAGGCGGGGTGGCTGACGGCGAAGTCGATGTGCCAGTCCACCAGCGCGTCCAGCCGGTCCGACGCGTCGTCGTGCGCCGCGACCCTGGCGCGCCCGGTGTCGAGCAGCTCGGTGCTGATGTCGACCAGCGCCTGCGCCAGCACCTCCTCCTTGCCGCGGAAGTGCTTGTAGATCGCGGGGCCGGAGATGCCCGACGCGGCGCCGACGTCGCCCACGCTCACGCCGTGGAAGCCCCGGTCGGCGAAGAGCTCCACGGCGCTGCGGGCGATCTCGCGACGTCGGGTGCTCATGGCGGCACGATACCGCACGAGGTTAATGGGTGTTAACCTCGCCGCATGACGTCCTCCCCGACGATGCGCGACCTGGTCGACCAGCTGCACGAGCGGCTCGCCGTGGTGCGTCGCGGCGGCAGCGAGGCGTCGCGCGAGCGGCACGTCTCGCGCGGGAAGCTGCTTCCCCGTGACCGCGTGGACCGCCTGCTCGACCCCGGCTCCCCGTTCCTGGAGATCGCGCCGCTCGCCGCGTACGACATGTACGGGGGCGAGGTCCCCTCCGCGTCGCTCGTCACCGGCATCGGCCGGGTGGCGGGCCGCGAGGTGATGGTCGTGGCGAACGACGCGACCGTGAAGGGCGGCACCTACTACCCGCTCACGGTCAAGAAGCACCTGCGCGCGCAGACGGTGGCGCTGCAGAACCGCCTGCCCTGCGTGTACCTCGTCGACTCCGGCGGTGCGTTCCTGCCGATGCAGGACGAGGTGTTCCCCGACCGCGAGCACTTCGGCCGCATCTTCTTCCACCAGGCGCAGCTGTCGGCGCGTGGCATCGCGCAGGTCGCGGCGGTGATGGGCTCGTGCACGGCCGGCGGTGCGTACGTGCCGGCGATGAGCGACGAGACCGTCATCGTGAAGGAGCAGGGCACGATCTTCCTCGGCGGACCGCCGCTCGTGAAGGCCGCCACCGGCGAGGTCGTCACGGCCGAGGACCTCGGCGGTGGCGACGTGCACGCCCGCACCTCCGGGGTCGTCGACCACCTCGCCGACGACGACGCGCACGCGCTCGACATCGTCCGCTCGATCGTCGGCACGCTGGGCCCGGCGCGCACCCACCTCGAGCCGCAGCCCGCCCTGCCGCCGCGCGAGGACCCCGAGACGTTGCTCGACGTCGTGCCTGTCGACGGCCGCACCCCCTACGACGTGCGCGAGGTGATCCGGCGGGTCGTCGACGACTCCCGGCTGCACGAGTTCAAGCCGCTCTACGGCGACACCCTCGTCTGCGGGTTCGCGCACGTCGAGGGCTACCCCGTCGCGATCGTCGCCAACAACGGCATCCTGTTCAGCGAGTCGGCGCTCAAGGGCGCGCACTTCGTCGAGCTGGCCAACCAGCGGGGCATCCCGCTGCTCTTCCTGCAGAACATCACCGGATTCATGGTCGGGCGTTCGTTCGAGAACGGCGGCATCGCGAAGGACGGCGCCAAGCTCGTCACCGCGGTCGCGTCGAGCGTCGTGCCGAAGCTGACCGTGGTGATCGGCGGCTCGTTCGGCGCCGGCAACTACGGCATGTGCGGCCGCGCCTTCGACCCGCGGTTCCTCTGGACGTGGCCGAACGCGCGCATCTCCGTGATGGGCGGCGAGCAGGCCGCCTCCGTGCTCGCCACCGTCCGCCGGGACGGCATCGAGGGGCGCGGCGAGGCGTGGTCGGCCGAGGAGGAGGAGACGTTCAAGAAACCCATCCGCGCCCAGTACGAGGAGCAGGGCAACCCCTACTACGCCACCGCACGCCTGTGGGACGACGGCATCATCGACCCGCGGGAGACCCGGCGCGTGCTCGGCCTCGCCCTGCAGGCCTGCGCGAACGCGCCCGTCCCGTCCTTCGCCGACCGACCCGAGACCGACGCCGGTGCGCCCGGCTTCGGCGTCTTCCGGATGTGAGCCGACCATGACCGAGACCACCGCACGCCCGATCGAGACCGTCCTGGTCGCCAACCGCGGCGAGATCGCGCGCCGCGTCGTGAGTGCCTGCCGGGCCGCGGGACTGCGGAGCGTCGCCGTCCACACCGACCTCGACGTCGCCTCCTTGCACGTGGCCGAGGCCGACGACGCCGTGCGCGTCGGCTCCTACCTCGACGTCGCGGAGGTCGTGGCCGCGGCCGTCGCGTCGGGTGCCGACGCCGTGCATCCCGGCTACGGCTTCCTGTCGGAGAACGCCGGCTTCGCGCGGGCCGTGCAGGAGGCCGGCCTCGTGTTCGTCGGACCGTCGCCCGAGGTGATCGAGCTGATGGGCCGCAAGGACCGTGCCCGCGACGTGGCCGAGCGTGCCGGCGTGCCGGTGACCCCGCGGCACGACGTCGACGACGTGCCGCCCGACGCGTACCCCGTGCTCGTGAAGGCGGCCGCCGGTGGCGGCGGCAAGGGCATGCACGTGGTGCGTCGCCCCGAGGACCTCGCCGGCGCGGTCGCCACCGCCCGACGCGAGGCGGCGTCGTCGTTCGGCGACGACACCCTCCTGGTCGAGGCGTACGTCGAGGGCGGCCGGCACGTGGAGGTGCAGGTCTTCGGCGACACCCACGGCACGGTCGTGCACCTCTTCGAGCGCGACTGCTCCGCCCAGCGCCGCCACCAGAAGGTCGTCGAGGAGGCACCCGCGCCCGACCTCGACCCCGCGCTCCGCGACCTGCTGCACCGCTCGTCGGTGGCGCTCTGCGAGGAGGTCGGGTACGTCGGTGCCGGGACGGTCGAGTTCCTCGTAGCTGGTGCCCCGGGCGACCAGACGGCGTACTTCCTGGAGATGAACACCCGCCTGCAGGTGGAGCACCCGGTCACCGAGCAGGTGACGGGCCTCGACCTCGTGCAGTGGCAGCTCGACGTCGCCGCGGGCCGGCCGCTCCCGCTCACTCAGGACGAGATCACCTGCACCGGCCACGCCGTCGAGGTGCGCGTGTACGCCGAGGACCCCTACACGGGGTTCCTGCCGCAGGCCGGCCACGTGCTCGACGCGCGGTGGGGCGGGCAGCAGGGGCACGAGGTCCACGCGGCGATCGAGGGGGAGGCGCACGTGTCGTCGGCGTACGACCCGATGCTCGCCAAGCTCGTGGCCCACGGCCCCGACCGCGACGCGGCGATCGACACGCTCCTGGACGTCGTCGACGGGTCCGCCGTCGAGGGCATCGCCACCAACCTCGGGTGGGTGCGTCGGCTCGTCGACTCCGCGCCGTTCCGCTCCGGGGAGGTGCACACGGGCTGGCTCGACGCCTACGAGGGTCCGCTCCTCGCGCGACCTGACGTCGCACCCGAGGCGCTGCGTGCGGCCGCGCTGCTGCTCGGCGAGCCCGAGGACACCTCACCGTTCGGCCGGGGCGACGGCTGGCGCTCGGCCGGACCTCCGAACCCCCTCGTCGTGCACGTCGCCGAGCCCGACGGCACGACCCACGCCGTCACCGTGGACCGCGGGCACGAGCACGCCGACGCCACCGCGCGCGGACGTCGCGTCTGGGCCACCTGGCAGGGCCAGACCTGGGTCCTCGAGCAGGCCGACGCCATGCGACGCACCTCGTCGGCCGCGGCCGGCGACGCCGCCGTCGTCGCGCCCATGCCCGGGTCGGTCGTCGCGCTCGACGTCGAGGTCGGCGACGTCGTGGTCGAGGGCCAGCGACTCGGTGCCGTCGAGGCGATGAAGATGGAGCTCGCGCTCGTGGCCCCCCACGCCGGCACGGTCACCCACGTCGGCGCCACGGTCGGCGACCAGGTCGCCATGGGCCACGTGGTCGTGCACGTCGAGGAGTCCGCGTGAGACTCCCCATGGTCGTGCCCGAACCGGGCCTTCCCGACCGGGTGACGATCTACGAGGTCGGACCCCGCGACGGGCTGCAGAACGAGAAGACGGTCGTCCCGCTCGACGTGAAGGCCGCGTTCGTGCGCCGGCTGGTCGCCGCGGGGCTGCCCGTCGTCGAGGCCACGAGCTTCGTGCACCCGCGGTGGGTGCCGCAGCTGGCCGACGCCGCCGACCTCGTCGAGGAGCTGCGCGAGGGTCCCACGTTCCCGTACCCCGTCCTCGTGCCCAACGAGCGCGGCCTCGACCGTGCGCTCAAGGCCGGCTGCGCCCACGTGGCCGTCTTCGCCAGCGCCACCGAGACCTTCGCCGCGAGGAACCTCAACAGCACCGTCGCCGACCAGATGACGATGTTCGCGCCCGTCGTGCGTCGCGCCCTCGACGCCGGCGCCGACGTGCGCGCCTACGTGTCGATGTGCTTCGGCGACCCGTGGGAGGGTCCCGTCGACCCCGACGCGGTGGTGCGGGTCGGGTGCGAGCTGCTCGAGCTCGGCGCGACCCAGCTGTCGCTCGGCGACACGATCGGCGTCGGCACCGCGGGCCACGTCACCGCACTGGTGGAGGCGTTCACGGCGGCGGGCACCGACGTCGACCGCCTCGCGCTGCACTTCCACGACACCTACGGGCAGGCGCTCGCCAACGTCCACGCCGGGCTGCAGGCGGGGGTCACGACGTTCGACGCCTCGGCGGGCGGGCTCGGCGGCTGCCCCTACGCGAGGAGCGCGACCGGCAACCTGGCCACGGAGGACCTCGTGTGGTTCCTCACCGGGCTCGGGATCGGGCACGGGGTCGACCTCGACGCGCTCGTCGCCACCAGCACCTGGATGGCCGAGCGGCTCGGCAAGACGCCCGCCAGCGCCGTGGTGCGCGCGCTCGGCGGCGCCTGAGCGACGCGCTGCATCGTCCGGCCGGTGCGAGGATGAGGACATGACGTCGGCAGTGGTGGTGGGCAGTGGTCCGAACGGTCTGGCGGCGGCGGTACGGCTCGCGCAGGAGGGCCTCGACGTCACCGTGCTGGAGCGGTCGGACCGGGTCGGAGGCGGCACGCGCACGTCGGAGCTGACGGTGCCCGGCCTCCTGCACGACGAGTGCTCAGCCTTCCACCCGATGGGCGTCGCCTCGCCGTTCCTCGGCTCGCTCGACCTCGAGCGGCACGGACTGCGCTGGCTCTGGCCCGAGATCGACCTCGCCCACCCGCTCGACGACGGGCGTGCCGGGGTGGTCAGCCGCGACATGGAGCGCACGGCGGCGTCGCTCGGCGTCGACGCGCGCACCTGGCGTCGGCTGTTCGAGCCGCTCAGCGACGGGTTCGACGACCTGCTCGCCGACGTCCTGCGCCCTGTCGTCCACGTGCCGTCGCACCCGTGGGCGCTCGGTCGGTTCGGGCTCAACGCCGCCCTCCCCGCCACGCTCCTCGCCCGACGCTTCGACGACGAGCCGGCGCGGGCACTGTTCATGGGAGTCGCCGCGCACGTGTTCGGCCGCCTCGACACCCCGCTGAGCGCGTCCGTCGGTCTCATGCTGACCGCCGCGGGCCACCGCTACGGCTGGCCGGTCGCCGAGGGCGGGTCGCAGGCCATCGCGGACGCCCTCGTGTCGCTGCTGGAGGAGCTCGGCGGCACCGTGCGCACCGGGGTGCAGGTGACGAGCCTCGACCAGCTGACCGACGCCAGCGGCGCACGTCCGGACGTCGTCATGCTCGACACCTCGCCGCGTGGCGCCCTCGGCATCGTGGGCGACGCGATGCCGTCGATCGTCGCGCGGGCGCTCCGCGCGTACCGGTACGGTCCGGCGGCGTTCAAGATCGACCTCGCGGTGGAGGGCGGCATCCCCTGGACCAACGACGACGTGCGCCGCGCCGGCACCGTGCACGTCGCGGGTGACGCGGCGGAGGTGGTCGAGGCGGAGGGTCGCACGGCTCGCGGCACGATGCCCGAGCGTCCGTTCGTGCTGCTGGGCCAGCAGTACGTGGCCGACCCCAGCCGCTCGCAGGGCGACGTGCACCCGATCTGGGCCTACGCGCACGTGCCGCACGCGTGGCCCGGCGACGCGACCGAGCAGATCATCGGCCAGGTCGAGCGCTTCGCGCCCGGCTTCCAGGACCGGATCGTGCAGGTGGTCTCGAAGAGCACGGCACAGCTCGAGGCGTACAACCCGAAGTACGTCGGCGGAGACATCGGCACCGGCGCGAACACGTGGCGCCAGATCCCGCTGCGCCCGCGGCCGACGCTCGACCCGTACTCCCTCGGGGTCGAGGGCGTCTACCTCTGCTCCGCCGCCACCCCGCCCGGCGGCGGCGTGCACGGCATGGGTGGCTTCAACGCCGCCGAGACGGCCCTGCGCCGCCTCTGACCCTCCTCTCCCCTCCCCCGCTGAACCCACCCCCGCTGAGTGTGACGTTTGCGGGCCGAGAACCACGCTTTCCGCCCGCAAACGTCACACCCAGCGGGGAGGGGGAAGGGGTCAGCGGCGGGTGGCGACGAGGATGCTGTCGCGCACGACGTGGGCGCCCATGCCGGTGTGGGTGCGCTCGACGACCTCGGCGCGCGCGTCCCACGTCTCGTCGAGCGCGGGCAGCAGAGCCTCGGGCTCGAAGAGGTCGTCGCGTGCCCTGACGCCCGCCGGCACGTCGCCCGGGTGGTGCCCGACGACGAGCAGCGTGCCGCCGGGTGCCACGGCCGACGCGAGCCGGCGCACGACGTCGAGCATCGGCTCCGGAGGCAGGTGGAGGTAGTGCGCCGTGACGAGGTCCCACCGCTCGTCGCCCGGCTCCCACGTGCGGACGTCGCCGACGCGGAACGACGTCCGCTCGCCCACCCCGGCGTCGTGCGCGTGCTGTCGTGCGCGGTCGAGCCCGTTGGGCGAGAAGTCCATGCCGGTGACCTCCCAGCCGTGCTGCGCGAGCCAGATGACGTCGCCGCCCTCGCCGCAGCCGACGTCGATCGCGCGACCCGGCTCCAGCGCCTCCGCCTTCGCCGGCACCTGCGGGTTGACCCGGCCGCTCCAGACGGCCGACGGGGAGCCGTAGCGCTCCTCCCAGGCCTCCGGCTCGCGCATCGCCTCGCGGGCTCGCTCGACCGCGGCCTGGGTGTCCTCCTCGACCAGACCGGCATTGAGGAACGCCCCGGCCTGCACGCCCGCTGCGGCGGCCGCCGCCACCGTGGCCAGGGGCGCTGACGCGTTGCCGACCGCCAGCACGCCGGGCACCGGCGTCACGCCGTTCGCGTCGGCCACGAGCCCGACGGCGAGGGTGGTGCCGTGCATCTCCATCGGCCGGGTCGGCACGCCGAGCAGGTCGGCGACCTCGGTCCGGGCGCGGGGGAACGACTGCACGGCGATCGCGTCGAGCTCGACGGTGGTCCCGTCGGCCAGGCGCACGCCGACCAGGCGGTCGTCGGCGGACAGGACCTCCTCGACCCGGCCCTCGACCACCGCCTGGCCGCGAGCCCGTAGCGGCTCGCGCTCGCCGTGCCCCAGCGCGACGTCGTGCGCGAGCACCGTGAGCTCTTCGGTGAGCTGGCCGAACAGCCCGGCCTGGTGCAGCCCCATCGGCGACGTCAGCAGCACGCCGACGCGCTGGTCGCGCACCTCCCACCCGTGGCAGTAGGGGCAGTGCAGCACGTCGCGTCCCCAGCGGTCGGCGAGGCCGGGCACGCCGGGCAGCTCGTCGACCACGCCGGTCGCGAGCACGACACGACGTGCGCGGAAGCGGCTGCCGTCGTCGAGCGTCAGGCCGAAGCTCGGCACGTCGCCGGGCAGCGCCTCCGCGTCGACGACCCGACCGGCGACGACCGTCGCGCCGTACGACTCGACCTCCTCGCGACCGAGCCGCGCGAGCTCGAGCGGCGGCGTGCCCTCGCGCCCGAGGTAGTTGTGCATGTGGTCCGCGGGCGCGTTGCGCTGCTCGCCGGCGTCGACCACCACGACGGATCGGCGGGAGCGGGCGAGCACCAGCGCTGTGCTCAGCCCGGCGGCGCCTCCTCCCACCACGACGACGTCGACGGGGGTGCCGGAGGAACGGGGAACCTCGATGTTCGTGCTCATGGGTCGAGCATGCGCTCCGTGGCGTTCAGACGACAAAGAACTTTGCTGTTCTGGCAACCCCGGGGCGCTGCAGCGTCTGGCACGATGGGTTCACGACTTCGGTGCTGCGTGAGCGGCCACACCCTGGGGGAAGACATGACCGACCAGCCAGATGGACGCCGGCAGATTCCGCCGGTGCTGTACCTGCCTTGCCGTCCGACCATCCCGGGCGAGTCCCCGCAGGTCGAGCTCCGCACCCTCGAGGACGGTCGGCTCGCCCTCCTCGCATACACCGCGCTCGACCGCTTGGCGCGCTGCTGCGGGGACCACCAGCCCTGGACGCTGATGGAGACCGGCCACCTCTCCACCCTGCGTGAGCAGGCGCGTTACGACGTCGTGCTGCTCGATCAGGAGCTGCCCGCCGAGGTCCGGCACACCGGAGGTTCCTTGTGAGCGACCTGCGGATCGAGCCCGGTGCCGGCGAGGCGATCCGCGACCTCCACCTCGAGGGAGCCGAGCTGATCGAGGGTACGGGGGAGTCGGCGCCCGGCACCGTCGACGCCGGTCCCGGGTCCTCGGCGATCTCGGCGATCCTGTCGAACGTCATGTCCGAGGCGAGCGACCTCGCGGCCGTCCACCGGGCCGTCGCGACCGTGATGGGCCAGGTCGTCGACCAGTACGACGCCACCGACGAATCCATCCGCGACGCCTTCGACCAGGTCACGCGCGGGCTCCCTGCCGACGAGGGCGGACGATGATCGAGACGAAGCTGGAGGGGGACCCGGCGGCGGTCCGTGCCGCCGCCACGTGGGTCTCGGACACCCTGCGCGCGAAGGTCGGCGAGGCGGGCGAGCGGGGCACCTCGGCCCGGCAGCGCGCCGGTCGCGACTGGGAAGGAGCCGCCGCCGAGGCCTACCGTGACGTCGCGAGCCAGGTGATCGACGCCGGTGACGAGCAGGAGGAGCACCTCGGTCGCGTGGCGGAGAAGTTCCGCACCTACGCCGTCAAGCTGACGCACGCCCAAGAGCACATGGCCGATCGCCGTGCCGAGGCCACGGAGGGCGGGCTCACCGTGGCCGGCACCGTCATCCAGACCCCGCCGGAGCCGCAACGTCCCGCCGACCTGCCCGCCGGGTCGACGGAGGCGGAGCGCACCGCGTGGGACGCGGAGAACGACCGGTTCGAGCAGGCGAACGACAAGGTCGAGCTCTACAACCGGCTGCTGGGGGAGGTCGAGCAGGAGCGCACCACCCTCGATGAGTGGATCGACGCGAACCTCACCCACATCGCGACGGCCGACGACCCGACTCTGCTGTCCTACCTCGTCAAGCAGCTGCAGAAGCTGCCCGCCACGGCCATGCTCTTCACGATCGACCTGCGCAAGGGTCGGCTCGAGGAGCTGGCGAACCATCACGGCAGCGAGGCGGCACGCCTGCGTCGCGAGGCGGCCGAGGCGCGCCGTGCGCAGCGCTCCGGCAACCCCGCCCGACGCGCGGCGGGCGACGCCGTGGACGTCCGCGGCAACCGTCAGGCCGCGCGGGGCCTGGACGCGCTCGCCGAGGGGTCGGAGCGGATCGCCCGGCGACTCCCCATCGTCGGGGGGCTGCTCACCGTCGGCCTCGCGGGCAACGACATCGCCAACGGCGACTCGCCCGGTCAGGTCATCTCCAGCGAGGTGCTCGCGACGGGGGCCGGCATCGCCGCCGGGGCCATCGCGGTCACGGCAGGTGCTCCCGTCCTGGCCGTCGCCGCGGTCGGCACCGTCGCGGCCGTCGGCGTCGGCATGCTGGCGGAGTACGCCTGGGACCACTGGGTCCCCGAGGACGTCACCGAGGCGATCGACGAGGGTCTGCGCGACTTCGGCGAGGGCGTGAAGGACACGGCGAGCGACGTGTGGGACGCGGTGACCCCGTGGTGAGCGGCGCGGAGGCGCGGCCGTCGTCGCCGAGACCGCCGGTGGGCCAGGTGCTCGGCATGGGTGCGGCCGCTGTGCTGCTCGGGCCGGCCCTCCTCGCGGCGTCGGTGCTGCTGCTCACCCGTGGCGACCTGCTCCTCGCCCTGGCCGGTGCCGCCATGGCGGCGACCGCCGTCCTCGCGGTCGGATACCTGCTGCGCTTCCTCGCCACGCCGCGAGGCGCCCACGCGTCGACGCTCGTCGACGCCGCCACCGTGCTCCCGGAGTCGCGCCTGGCGCGGTTCCTCGCGTGGGGCACCACCGGGGCCGCCGTGCTCTTCAGCGCCCTCCTGGTCCTCTCGGCGGTCGCGGGGTCGGGCTCGACGGGGCCGTCGGTCGGGCTCGTCGGTGCGGCGGTCGTGCTGGTCCTCGCCGTGCCGACCGTGGTCGCCGTGCTTGCAGGTCGCCGCCCTCGGGGCGCCCTGGTGCTCACCCCCGACACCGTCCGGTTGCGCACCTGGAGCTCCGAGCGCGAGATCGCGTGGGACGACGTCGTCGAGGTGGTTGCGCTGCGGCAGCCGCGTCGTACGCTCGTCGTCTACGCACGCACGGCGGACCAGGTGCGGGTGCTGCGCGCCCCGACCGGGTTCGGCGAGCAGCAGGCACGACCGATCCCGGAGGCCGAGAGGGCGCTGGCGATCTCGTTCCCGCACCTGAGCGGCGACCCGACCGTCCTCATCGCCGCGCTCGACCACTGGCGTCGTGTTCGCCGTGACCGTGCCGAGCTCGGCACCGAGGCGTCGCTGCGTCGACTGGAGCCCGGCGCATGACCGCCCCCTCCGACCTCGGCGAGGTGCTGGCGGGCGTCGGGCCTCGGCTGCGGCAGCTGCGCCTGGAGCGCGACGCGACCCTCGCCGACGTCGCGGAGCAGACCGGCATCTCGGTGAGCACCTTGTCGCGACTGGAGTCGGGGCAGCGCAGGCCGACACTCGAGCTCCTGCTGCCCCTCGCCGCCGCGCACGGTGTCGCACTCGACGAGCTCGTCGACGCGCCCGAGACCGGCGACCCTCGCGTGCGGGCGCGCCCGGTGGTGCGGCACGGTCGCACGTTCGTGCCGCTGACGCGACGTCCGGGCGGGCTGCAGTCGTACAAGATCGTCATGCCGGTGGAGGCCGACGCCGAGCCGAGCCTGCGCACGCACGACGGCTACGAGTGGATGTACGTCCTCTCGGGGCAGGTGCGTCTGGTCCTGGGCTCGCGCGACCTGACGATCGGGCCCGGCGAGGTCGTCGAGTTCGACACCCGCACCCCGCACTGGGTGAGCAACCCCGGCCCCCACCCCACCGAGGTGCTGGCCATCTTCGGCCCGCAGGGCGAGCGGATGCACGTCCGCACCTGACCTCGCCTCGGGTGCGCGTTTGCGTGGGGGCCCCACCCAAGCGTGCAGATCCGGCGCATCTTTGCGTGGGGGCGAGCCGGTTTGCGTGGGGTCCCACGCAAACGGGCGCTGCCGGTGAGGGTGGGGCGGGCGCTCAGGTCGGCGGCAGCGGCTCGACGGTGGGCGACGTCGCCCCGTGCTCCTCGACGTGCCGGGGCTCGCCGACCTTGACCAGCACGACGCCGGCCAGGACGAGCAGGCCGCCGAGGAGCTGGGCCGTGGTCGGCAGCTCGTCGAGCAGCAGCCACGCGAACAGCACGGCCATGAGCACCTCCGACAGGGCGACGAACGACGCCACGCGCGACCCGAGCCGACGTCCGGCCGCGATGCCCGTGACGTAGGCGAGCGCCGCGGTCACGACGCCCAGCAGACCGACGAGCAGCCACCAGGGGAGCGCGACGTCGCCCAGCGTCGCGTCAGCGGTCGACGCGGTCATCGGCAGCACGCCGACCAGACCGCCGAGACCGAGGGCGGCGCTGCCGACGAGCAGGCCGCCGCCGGCCAGCGCGACCGGCGGCAGCCCGACGCGGTCGTCGGCCGACAGCAGGAAGTAGGTCGCGGCGCCGATCGTCGCGCCGAGGGCCCACAGGACCCCGACCCCGTCGAGGGAGACCCCCGACAGCAGGCCGAGCACGAGCGCGAGACCCGCCATCGCGACGACGGCGCCGGCGACGGTGAGCCTCCCGGGGCGCTCCCCGCGGGCGACCCACAGGAACACCACGACGGCGACGGGCGCCATGTACTCGATGAGCAGCGCCACGCCGACCTGCAGCGTCTGCACGGCGTAGAAGTAGCAGAGCTGCGCGCCGGCGACGGCGAGCAGGCCGTAGAGCAGCACCGTCGGCGCGGCGCGGCGGACCAGGCTCCAGCGACCGCGCATCGCGAGGGCCGTCGGCAGCGCCACGACCGCGGCGGCGACGCCCATCCGGACGGCCGCTGCGGCGCCGGCGCTCCAGCCCGACTCCAGCAGTCCGCGGGCCAGGGACCCGGAGAGCCCGAAGGCCGAGGCCGACACCAGGGCGAACGCGAGGCCCGACGCGGTGCGTCCGCTCCCGGCGTTCGGGGAGCGTCGCGACGGCGCCGAGGCGCCCGCCAGCGATGCTGCGTCAGGAGCGTTGCTGGTCATGGGTCCTGACGATAGGGGCGAATGTCGTAAGGTGTCAACATGGTCTTCGCTCATGACACCGAGGCGAACCTGCTGGCCGCCGTCGAGCTGGCGAACTCGGCCGAGGAGCCCGACACCCTCACCTCCGTGGCGGAGCTCGACGGCTACTACGAGCGGCACGGCTACACCGGCCGGCACGACCGCGACCGCGCGGAGCTCGACGAGGTACGCGCGCTGCGCGCGACCCTGCGTCGACTGATGACGGCCGAGCTCGACGAGGCCGTCGCCGTCGTCAACGACCTGCTCGCCGCGTTCCCCGCGCAGCCCCGACTCGTGAACCACGGGCCCCTCGGCTGGCACCTGCACGTCGTCGACGACGACCGGCCGCTGCACGAGCGGATCGCCCTCGAGACCGCCGTCGCGTTCAGCGAGGTGGTGACCGCCGGCGAGCTGTCCCGCTTCGCGACCTGCGCCGACGACGGCTGCGACGGCATCGTCCTCGACCTCTCTCGCAACCGCTCCCGTCGCTTCTGCAGCACCACCTGCGGCAACCGTCACGCCGCCGCGGAGTACCGGGCGCGCCAGCGCGAGCAGGAGCAGGCGTGACCCTCGACCGCAAGCGCACCCTGACCCACTACCGCGCGCGGCGCGGGGTCTTCGACGTGCTCGAGGTGCCGCCGCTGACGTACCTGGCGGTCGACGGCCAGGGCGACCCCAACACGTCCGCCTCCTACGCCGAGGCGCTCGCCGCGCTCTACCCCGTCGCCTACGCCCTGCGGTTCGCGGGGAAGGCGCGCGGCCACGACGAGACGGTCATGCCGCTCGAGGCGCTCTGGTGGTCCGACGACATGGCCGCGTTCACGAGCGCGCGCGACAAGAGCCGCTGGAGCTGGACCACGCTCGTCCTCGCGCCCACCTGGGTCGACGACGCCGCGTTCGCCGACGCCGTCGCGACCGTGGCGCGCAGGAAGCCGGAGCTCACCGGCCTCGACCGCGTCGACCTGCGGGTGCTGCACGAGGGTCTGTGCATCCAGACGCTGCACGTCGGCCCCTACGACGACGAGGGCCCAGTGCTCGCGCGGATGCACGACGTCGAGATCCCGTCGGCAGGGCTGCGCCTCACCGGCCGCCACCACGAGGTCTACCTCGGCGACCCCCGGCGCACCGCCCCGGAGCGCCTGCGCACGATCCTGCGCCAGCCCGTCGCGCCGGTCGAGTCCTGACCCGCGGTCACCAGTCAGGCCGCTGATTCCCATGAGGTCATGGGAATCCCCCACTCACCCTCGGAATGATTCGCAGGTGAGTGAGGAAGAACCATGGTCAGATGCTGGTTCCCATCAACTGATGGGAACCAGTGACGGGCTGCGCGGCTAGGCCTGCCGCTTCGGGATGTTGCGGTCCTTCAGCTCGCGCGCGGCGTACTGGCCGATCTGCCGCGTCGACCAGCCGTCGGACCCGCCTGCGACGGCACCGCCGATGAGCGGCACGCGCCGGGCGACGAGGGTGACGGCGCGGCGGCCGACGGTGCGGGTGATGAGCTCGGCGGTGACCTCGTGGGAGATGATCCGGTCGAGCTCCGGGGAGTGCACCGGCGACGTCGCGAGCGTCATCGGCGGCGACGGCAGCTTGCCCGACTTCAGCAGGTCCTTCACCGCGTCCTCGCCGAGCATGCAGACGAGGATCGCGTTGCGCACCCGCGGGTCGGTGAGGTCGTAGCCGCGGAGCGCGGCCACCCCCGCGACCATGTGCGCCTGCACCAGCGTGACGCCGACGACGTTCGCCGGCACCGACACGGCCACCGCCGCGATGCCGCCCAGGTTCGTCACGAACCCCTGCGCGCCGGCCAGCGCCGTGTGGCGTCGCACGAGACGCGTGATCGCGGCCTCGACGTCGCCATCGGTGTCGACCAGGTGGGCGTCGGCGGCCTTGCGCGCCGACGGGAGCGGCCCGACGCCGTCGATCGCGCGGTCCAGCACCTGGCGGACGAACCCGCCTGCCACCTGGGGAGCGAACTTGTTCGTCGCCGCCACCGCGGCCCTGCCTCGAAGTCCAGCCATGCCCACAATCCTAGGGACGCGCTCGAGGTCCGCCCCCCGAACGGCGGCGGGCCCTACGCTCAGCGCATGGACGAGGCGTTCAGCCGGCAGGTCACGTCGCCGGGCTGGCTCGAGGAGGCGCACGCCTGGATCCACGCCCGCGCCGAGGAGGCGGGGCACGCGCTCGCCGGCCCGATCGAGCAACGTCGGGTGCGACCGTGGTCGACGCAGCTGGTCGTGCCCACCGACCGCGGGCGCCTCTGGTTCAAGGCGAACTGCCGGTCGATGGCGTTCGAGCCGGCGCTGCACGCCCTGCTGGCCGACGTCGCGCCCGACCAGGTGGCCGCACCGCTCGCGGTCGACCCCACACAGGGGTGGATGCTCACCGCCGACCGTGGCGTGACGCTGGGCGACTCTCGCGAGCCCACCCTCGCCGACTGGCGCGGCGTCATGATCGCGACCGCGCGCCTGCAGCGTCGCCTCGTCGACCGTCGCGACGCCGTGCTCGCCACCGGCGTCCCCGACTGCTCGCCCGAGACCGTCCCGGCCCGTTTCGACGCCCTGCTCGAACGCCTCGCGACGCTGCCCGCCGAGCACCCCTCGGCCCTCGACCACGCCGGCGCCACCGCGCTCGCCGGACGTCGCGACCAGCTGCTCGAGGCCGTCGCGCGTCTCGCGTCGTCGAGCGTCCCGGTCACCGTGCAGCATGGTGACGTGCACCCCTGGAACGCCTTCGCCGACCTGCGCGTGTTCGACTTCGGCGACCTGCAGTGGTCCCACGCGCTCGAGGTCCTGAGCGTGCCCTACGGCTGGATCACGACCCGCAGCGCGCTGGCCTGGGACGACGTGCTCGCCACCTACTCCGAGATGTGGTCCGACGTCGCCGACCCGCGCGACCTCGCCGAGCTGCGCGCCGCCACGGCCTTCACGCAGCCCGTCAACCGTGCCCTGACCTGGTGGGACTCCCTCGAGGGGGCCACCGACGAGGAGTGGCGCGAGTGGGGCGAGATGCCCGCGCACCACCTGAGCCGCGTGCTGGAGGCCTGACGTGCCCGCCGTCCCGCTGCCGCCGTCCCCCTGGGAGTTCCGGCCCGAGCTGTGGCCGCGGTCCGACTGCGTCGCGGCCGGAGCCGACCTCGAGCCGTCGACGGTGGTCGAGGCCTACCGGCACGGTGCGTTCCCGATGCCGGACGAGGGCGACCTGCTGTGGTGGTCGCCGATCGAGCGTGGCGTGCTGGAGCCGTCGGCGCTGCGGGTCTCACGGTCGCTGCGCCAGGCGGTGCGCCGGCTGACGGTCACCGTCGACACCGCGTTCGCCGAGGTGGTCGACGCGTGCGCCGACCCCCGTCGGCCCGGCGCCTGGATCGACCGCGGTATCCGCGACGCGTACGTGCGCCTGCACGAGCTCGGCTGGGCGCACTCCGTCGAGACCCGCGACGCCGACGGGACCCTCGTCGGCGGGCTGTACGGACTCTCGGTCGGACGCCTGTTCGCGGGGGAGTCGATGTTCCACCACGCACGCGACGCCTCGAAGGTGGCCCTGGTGGCGCTCATCGACGCCGTCGGGCCCGAGGGGCTCGTCGACGTGCAGTGGGCGACCCCGCACCTGGAGTCGCTGGGGGTCGTGCGGTGGCCGAGGGAGCGGTACCTGGAGGCGCTGCGGGGGCTCATCGACGCTCCCGGCCCCGACTGGGACGCCCTCCGAGGCCCGATATCACGGGCAGAAGGCACGCCGTAGGGGCCGGGGTGCACCGGAATGTCGGGGTTTCCTGCCTAGACTGCTGAGCGCACAACATCCGAACTCTCTAGGAGTCCCCGTGGCTATCTCCCGCAGCGACCTCGTCTCGGCCCTCGCCGAGAAGGCCGACACCACCAAGTCCACCGCCGACGACGTCCTCAGCGCGCTGGCCGACGTCCTGATCGACGCCGTCAGCAAGGGCGAGAAGGTCGCCATCCCCGGCATCCTCTCGGTCGAGCGCGTCTCGCGCGCCGCTCGCACGGGCCGCAACCCCGCGACCGGTGAGACCATCGACATCCCCGCCGGCTACGGCGTGAAGGTGAGCGCCGGCTCGAAGCTCAAGGCTGCCGCCAAGTGAGCTAGGCCCCTCAGCCACGGAGAGGCCCCCCGGACCACACGGTCCAGGGGGCCTTTCCGCGTCCAGGGACGCTCAGCTCACGGTGGGTCGGCCCGCCGCCTCCCACGCGTCCATCCCGCCGGCCAGGTTGACGACGTCGTGGCCCTGCTGCCCGAGCCACGCCGTGGCCCGCGCCGAGCGACCGCCGAGGTGGCAGACGACGAGCGTGCGTGCTTGCGGGTCGAGCTCACCGACGCGCGTCGGGAGGTCGCCGAGCGGCACGTGCACGGCGCCCGGGACGTGCCCCGCGTCCCACTCGTGGGGCTCGCGAACGTCCAGCACGACGAGGTCGTCGGGCAGCGGGTCGGGCAGGTCGGCAACGGTCGTCGTGGGCACGTCCACAGGGGGCTCCTGGAAGGTCTGGCGCCCGTGCGGAGCGGGTCTCACGCGGCGTCCGCGGCGGGAGGTGGGCCACACGGGCTGGATTATCGGCTGCTGACTGGTTACTTTGGACTATATGCACCCGGGCGGAGAACAGGTCGACGGCAACGCCGCAGCGACCACCCGTCCGTCCGCGACCGTGCGTCTGCCGTTCGAGCCGTCGACGCCGAGCATCGCCCGCACCAAGCTCGCCGGCTTCCTCACCGTGCACCGTGCCTCGTCCAGCGTCATCGACGACGCGCTCATCGTGATGAGCGAGATGGTCGCCAACGCCGTCGCGCACGGCCAGCCGTCCGACGACGGCACGATGGAGCTGGCGTGGACGATCGACCCCGAGCGGCAGCTGCTCGAGATCAGCGTCCACGACGACGGCCAGGGCGGGTCGCTCAAGCCGATCGACTTCGACGAGGACTCCCTCAGCGGCCGCGGGCTCTCGATCATCAACCGCGTCGCCGATCGCTGGTGGGTCGACATGTCCGCCGGCACCCGCGTCGGCGCCGAGCTGCCGCTCGCCCGCTGACTCGATCGGTCAGGAGCGACCCTGCGGCCTGCCGCCGCCCGCACCTCTGGCTAGGGTGCGACCCATGGGAAAGAAGTCGCGCCGCACTAAGGCGCCGAAGCCGGCCCGCATGCCCTTCGTCGCCCGCACCTTCGAGGGGCTGCCGCACGAGGGTGACTGGATCGCGCTGCGCGAGTTCGTGCCGTCCGCGACCGCCACGGTCACGCTCACCGACGGCGAGCGGGTGCGCGTGTGCTCGCTGCTGCCCGGTGGTGGCGCCGGCATCCGTCGCCCCGACGGCGAGATCTGGCTCGGCCTGCAGGTGCTGCACAACTACGGCGACGTGAGCCGCGACCTCGCCGGCGCCATCGAGGCCGCCCGCGAGACCGAGCCCGGCAACCCGGTGCGCCTGACCGACCCGGGCGTGGGCGACCGGCTGCAGCAGATCGTCGATCCCGCGTCGTCGTTCGACGTGGAGGTGCACGACGGCTTCGACTTCTGGGTCGAGGGCACCGACGCCGAGGGCTCCGACGCGCTGGCCGCCGCCAACGAGTCCATCGCCCCCACCGAGCGGCTGACGTCGGTCGAGGCGGCCTACTGGGTGCGCATGGGCGACAAGCGCTACCTGCGCTGGGTCGTCACGCAGAGCGAGGCCACGGTGCTCGACGGCTTCGCCCGTCTCGCGGCCGCCGGCGAGGAGACCCTCGGCGAGGGCACGAAGCTCATCGGCATGTTCCGCGCCCACGGGCTGCTGGTGCCGGTGTGGGAGATGGACCCCGCCGTCGTCGACGACGGCGCGGCCGCGCTCGAGGAGCCCGTCGCGGCCCTCGCCCAGCGGCTGGAGGCTGCGATCGCCGACGACGCGCCCCTCACCCAGGAGCAGCGCAACGCCCGCGCCAACCTCACCAGCCGTCAGCTCACCATCCGGTGACCCCGGCCCGTTTGCGTGGGGCCCCACGCAAACGGGCTCGCCCCCACGCAACGGTGCGCATGATCCGCACGTTTGCGTGGGGGAGACGCGCCGCCCCCGACGTGGGACGCTGACCCCATGAGCGAGCTGGACGCGGTCCGACGGGCCGGCATCGAGGTCACCGGCATCGAGATCGTCGACGAGGCGGAGCGCACCGCGAAGCCGTCCGACCTCTTCTGGCCGTGGTTCGCCGCGAACGTGTCGGTGTTCGGCATCTCCTACGGCAGCTTCGTGCTCGGCTTCGGGCTCTCGCTGACGCAGGCGGTGCTCGTGACCGTCCTCGGTGTCGTGGTGTCGTTCGCGGCCTGCGGCCTGGTCGCGATCGCCGGCAAGCGCGGCTCGGCGCCGACGATGATCCTCAGCCGCGCACCGTTCGGCGTCGTCGGCCAGAAGCTGCCCGGCGTCTTCAGCTGGCTGATCTCGATCGGCTGGGAGACGTTCCTGGCCATCACCGCGACCCTGGCCACCGCCACGGTCCTGCGCGAGCTCGGCTGGGGTGGTGGGACGGCCACGAAGGTCGTCGCCTGCGCCGTCATCGCGGCCCTGATCGTCGCCGCGTCGGTCGCCGGGTACCACGTGATCATGCGGATGCAGTCGGTGCTGACCTGGCTCACCGGCGCCGCCACCATCGGCTACATCCTGCTCACGTTCGACCAGATCGACCTCGACCGCGTCACGTCGCTGCCCGGCGGGTCCGGCCAGGCCGTGGTCGGGGCGTTCGTCATGGTGATGACCGGGTTCGGCTTCGGCTGGATCAATATCGCCGCGGACTGGTCGCGGTACCAGCGGCGCGACACGTCGGGCGCGCAGATCGTCGCGTGGAACACGCTGGCCGGGGCGCT
The DNA here is from genome assembly GCF_001628525.1 of Aeromicrobium sp. REDSEA-S38_B2. Lineage (NCBI taxonomy): Bacteria > Bacillati > Actinomycetota > Actinomycetes > Propionibacteriales > Nocardioidaceae > Aeromicrobium > Aeromicrobium sp. REDSEA-S38_B2. Next base: position 23,523 of record NZ_LUNH01000005.1, read on the forward strand.
CGCACCTGTCGTGCTCGTGGTCTACGGCATCCTGCTCGCGGGCTCGTCGGACACCCTCAGCGCGGGGATCGTGAACGACCCCGTCGGCACGCTCGCGTCGGTCCTGCCGACCTGGTTCCTCGTGCCGTTCCTCGTCGCGTCGGTGCTGGCGCTCGTGTCGGGCGCCGTGCTCGGCATCTACTCCTCCGGCCTGACGCTCCTGAGCCTCGGCGTGCGCATCCCGCGCCCGGCGGCCGCCCTCGTCGACGGCGTCATCCTGACGGCCGGGACGGTGTACGTCGTGTTCGTCGCACAGACGTTCCTCGGGCCGTTCCAGAGCTTCCTCATCACGCTCGGCGTCCCCGTCGCCGCGTGGGCCGGCATCATGATCGGCGACATCGCCCTGCGGCGTCGCGACTACGACGAGGCGGCGCTGTTCGACGCGTCGGGACGCTACGGCGCAGTCGCGTGGACGTCGGTGGCGACGATGGTCGTCGCGTCGGTCGTGGGCTGGGGCCTCGTCGTCAACCAGATCTCCGGGACCGCGTGGAACGACTGGCAGGGCTACCTGATCGAGCCGTTCGGGCTCGGCACCCGTCTGCCTGACGGCGCCGGCTGGGACGGTGCGTGGCCGTACGCGAACCTCGGCGTGCTGGCCGCGTTCGCGATCGGGCTGCTCGTCACCCTCGTCGCGCGACGGTCGGCCGTGCGTCGCCAGGAGGCCGGTGCCGCGTGAGGGTCGGGGCATGACGCGGACCTGGCTGGTCGTCGTCGACCCGCAGCGGGTCTTCGCCGACCCCGGCTCGCCCTGGGGATCGCCCATGTTCGCGGCGACCCTCGAGCCGGTGCGCGCGCTGGCGGCGAGGCTGCCGACGATCGTCACGCGCTGGGTGCCCGCGCCCGACGCCGAACGGGTCGGCTCGTGGCGTGCCTACTTCGACGCGTGGCCTTTCGCCGACCGCCCGGCCGACGACCCGATGTTCGAGGTCGTCCCCGAGCTGGCCGACGTCGCGGCCGCGGCGACCGTGGTCGACGCGCCGACGTTCGGCAAGTGGGACGTCGTGAGGACGGTGACGGGCGAGGCGCCCGACCTCGTCGTCGCCGGCGTCTCGACCGACTGCTGCGTCCTGTCGACCGTGCTCGCCGCCGCCGACGCGGGAGCGACCGTGCGGGTGGCCGTCGACGCGTGCGCCGGCTCGACGCCCGAGAACCACCGTCGCGCCCTCGACGCCATGGCCCTCTACGCGCCCCAGGTCACCCTCGCCTGACCCTCACCCTTGGGGTGGGGCCCCACCCCAAGGGTGACCTCCCACCCCAGCGCTGGGGTGGGACGCATCCTCTGGGTGGGGCCCCACCCAGAGGATGGCCGCCCGTTGTCCGCCGGGGGCTGACCGACGTCACCACCGACCGTCGCCCCCACCCGAAGGATTCACCCCACCTCAGCGCTGGGTGGGTGAGTCACCCTTTGGGTGGGGCCCAACCCCAAGGGCGGCGAGGGGGGAGGGGCGGGTCAGTCGCGGAGGACGGGGCAGGACATGCAGCGGGGGCCGCCGCGGCCGGAGCCGAGCTCGGAGCCGCTGATGGCCACGACCTCGATGCCGTGCTCCTCCAGGCGGGCGTTGGTCTGCTCGTTGCGCTCGTAGGCGACGGCGAGGCGGGCGTCGATGGCGAGGGTGTTGTTGCCGTCGTCCCACTGCTCGCGCTCGGCGGTCACCGGGTCGAGACCGGTGTCAATGCGGTGCAGGCGCTCGATGCCCATCGCGTCGGCCGCGGCGTCGAAGAACGACCGCTCCGGCGCCACCGACAGCGAGCCGTCCGCGTCGAGCGTGACCGCCAGCGCCCGCAGCTCGTCGGCCATGTTCGGGTAGATGACGACGGTGTCGACGTCGACCATCGTGACGATCGTGTCGAGGTGCATCGTGGCGCGTTCCTGGGCGATGGGCACCGCCAGCACCGACTCGGCCAGACCGGCACGCAGTGCGGTGGCCGCGAACCGCTCGAAGCCGGCGGGAGTCGTCCGCTCCCCGACGCCGACCGCGACGACACCGGGCGCGAGCAGCAGCACGTCGCCGCCCTCGAGGTGCTCCAGGTGCGGACCGTGGACCCGTTCGACGCCCGCGAAGCGCGGGTGGTGGGCGTACACGAGACCGGTCAGCTGCGTCTCGCGGACGCGCGCCGGCATCGCCAGGCTCGTGACGGCGACCCGGTCGAGCAGCCACACGGAGGAGTCGCGCGTGAAGAGCAGGTTGGGCAGCGGGTCGACGAGGAAGTCGTCGGGGCGCAGCAGGCTCGTGACGATGCTGCGGTGCGCGACCTCGTCGTTGCGCAGGCCGGCCGTCACGACGGCGGCGAGGTCGGCGGGGGCGAGGTCCGACAGCGCGGCCACCAGGTAGCGACGCAGGCTGTCGCCGAGGTGCAGCGTCGACGTCGTGCTCTCGACGATCTCGGCCCGGGCGTCGGCCTGCTCGAGCGTCTCGGTGAGCAGCTCGACGAGGTACAGCACCTCGACGTCGTGGTCGCGCAGCGCCTGCGCGAACGCGTCGTGCTCGTCCTGCGCGCGCCCCAGCCAGGGGATGCCGTCGAACAGCAGCGAGTCGTTGTTGCGCGGCGTCAGCCGCGCGAGCTCCTGGCCCGGCCGGTGCAGCAGCACCGTCCGCAGGCGGCCGACCTCGCTCGAGGCACCCCACGTCGTCATGGGGCCCACCCTAGGTGGCGTCGGGCTCCAGCCAGAGGACCCCGGCCGGGGGCAGCTGGACGAGGGCTGACGCCGCGAACCCGTGGTGCGGGATCCCCTCGGCCTCGACCGACCCCAGGTTGCCGACACCCGAGCCGCCGTACGCCTGCGCGTCGGTGTTCAGCACCTCGCGCCACCGGCCCAGGAGCGGCAACCCGACGCGGTAGTCGTGGTGCGGCGCTCCGGAGAAGTTCGCCAGGCAGGCCAGCTGCGACCCGTCGCTGCCGATCCGCAGGAAGCACACGACGTTGCCCGCGACGTCGGAGGCGTCGATCCAGCGGAACCCGTCGGGGGTGGTGTCGGCCGTGTGGAGCGCGGGGGTCGCGCGGTACGTCTGGTTCAGGTCGGCGACCAGCTCGAGGACGCCCGCGTGCAGCGGGTCGCGCAGCTCGTCCCAGTCGAGCCCGCGGGCCTCCGCCCACTCGCCCTCCTGCCCGAACTCACCGCCCATGAACAGCATCTGCTTGCCGGGATGGGCCCACATGAACGCCAGCAGGGCGCGCACGCCGGCCGCCTTGTTCCACGCGTCGCCCGGCATCCGGCCCCACAGCGAGCCCTTGCCGTGCACGACCTCGTCGTGCGACAGCGGCAGCACGAAGTTCTCGGTCCAGGCGTAGTCGATGGCGAACGTCATCTCCCCGTGGTGGTACGAGCGGTGCACGGGGTCGTGGCTCAGGTAGGAGAGCGTGTCGTGCATCCAGCCCATGTTCCACTTGAAGCCGAACCCGAGGCCGCCCGCGTCGGTGGGGGCGCTGACGCCCGGCCAGGCCGTCGACTCCTCGGCCACCATCATCACGCCGGGGTGGTGCTTGTAGACCGTCGCGTTGAGCTCCTGGAGCAGCTGCACGGCCTCGAGGTTCTCGCGGCCACCGTGCTTGTTGGGCACCCACTCGCCGTCGTTGCGCGAGTAGTCGAGGTAGAGCATCGACGCGACGGCGTCGACGCGCAGGCCGTCGAGGTGGAACTCCTCGAGCCAGAACAGCGCGTTGGCGACGAGGAAGTTGCGCACCTCCGGACGTCCGAAGTCGAACACGTAGGTGCCCCAGTCGGGCTGCTCGCCGCGGCGCGGGTCGGGGTGCTCGTAGAGGGCGGTGCCGTCGAAGCGGGCCAGGGCCCACTCGTCCTTCGGGAAGTGCGCAGGCACCCAGTCGACGATGACGCCGAGGCCGCGCTGGTGCAGCTCGTCGACGAACCAGCGGAAGTCGTCGGGGGAGCCGAACCGCGACGTCGGCGCGTAGTACGACGTGACCTGGTAGCCCCAGGAGCCGCCGAAGGGGTGCTCGGCGACGGGCAGCAGCTCGACGTGGGTGAAGCCCATCTCGAGGAGGTAGTCGCCCAGCTCCTCGGCGAGCTCGCGGTACGTCAGCCCGGGACGCCACGACCCGAGGTGCACCTCGTAGATGCTCACGGGGGCCTCGGCCCAGCGGGTCGCGTCGCGCTGCTCCACCCAGGCGTCGTCGCGCCAGCGGTGCGTCGGCTCGACGACGACCGACGCCGTCGCGGGCGGCACCTCGGTGCCGAACGCGAGCGGGTCGATCTTCTCGTGCCAGACGCCGTCGGCGCCCTCGACCCGGAACTTGTACCGCGCGCCGGCGCCGACGCCCGGGACGAAGAGGTCCCAGACACCCGGGCCGCCGAGCGGTCGCATGGCGTGCGCACCGCCGTCCCAGCCGTTGAAGTCGCCGACGACCTGCACGCTGCGGGCGTTCGGCGCCCAGAGCGCGAACGAGGTGCCCGCGACGGGCCCGTCGGTGCCGTCGTGGGTGCGGACGTGGGCGCCCAGCACGTCCCAGAGCCGCTCGTGGCGGCCCTCGCCGATGAGGTGGAGGTCGAGCTCGCCGACCGCGACGGGCCAGCCGTCCGCCGGCTCGGCGCCCGTGGCCGCGCTGGGGGTGGGGGTGTCGTCGGACGTCATGTCAGGCCTCCTCGGTGAGGATGCGGGCGATGGAGCCGAGCGGCACGTCGGTCCAGTCGGGCCGGTTGGCGTGCTCGTAGCCCACCTCGTAGACCGCCTTGTCGAGCTCGAGCCCGCGCAGCAGCACGGACTCGTCGCGGGGGTCGTGCCCGGCCGCCTTGGCGTAGCCGTCGCAGAACGCCGTCCGGTTGTGGACGGCCCAGGCGTCGGCACGCTCGCGGCGGGCGTCGTCGTGGGGCTGGCCGACGAGCAGCTGGTGGGCGGCGTAGTCGAAGGAGCGGAGCATGCCGGCGACGTCGCGCAGCGGCGACCGCAGCGCCGAGCGCTCCGCGAGGCTGGCCGCGGGCTCCCCCTCGAAGTCGAGGACGAGCCACCCGGAGACGGTGCGCAGCACCTGGCCCAGGTGCAGGTCGCCGTGGACGGGCTGCAGCGGCAGCCTGAGCTCGACGTCGACCACGGCGCGGAACGCGTCGCGGATCCCGTCGGTGTGCTCGCGCAGGGCGGGCACGGCCGCGGCCACGCGGTCGAGCCGGCGCTCCATGGCCTCGACCGTGCGGGCGAGGTCGTCGCCGGCAGCCGTCTCGGTGCCCAGGGCGCGGGCGAGGTCGGCGTGGACGTCGGCCACGGCGCGACCCAGCCGGTAGGCCTCGCCCGCGAAGTCGCCGCCGAGGTCGCCGGGCGGCAGCCCCGCGTCGTCGGCCATGTAGTCGCGGACGCTCGTGGTGGCCATGACCCAGCCGTCGGCCGCATCGGGCAGGAAGCGCTGCAGCATCGCGAAGGTGACCTCGTCGTCACCGAGCGTGCCGCTGATCGCGCCGAGCGGCTCGGCGACGTGCGACGACCCGACCTCGCGCAGCGCCCGGTGCAGCACGAGGTCCTTGTTGGTGCCGGGCGTGAGCCGACGGAAGAGCTTGAGGATGTACTGGCCGCCGTAGACGAGGGAGGTGTTGCTCTGCTCCGACGTGATCGGGTGAGCGCGGAGGCCCGTCACGAGCTCGGCGCCCGGCTCCGGCTCGAACCGCAGGTCGCCGACCACGTCGCCGGCGGCCACGTGGTCGAGCAGCACGCCGGTGAGGTCGGCGTCGCCGCTGGCCTCGTACCAGACGGGGCCGTCCTCGACCCCGATCGCGGCGGTCGCCGGGACGTCCGGCAGTCCGTCGCTGCGCCGACCCAGCAGGAGCTGGTACGGCTCGGTGCGGTCGTCCTGCCCGACCTCGACGACGAGGTGGACGAGGGCGGGGTCACCGTCCTCGACGACCGTCCAGTCGAGGGCGCGGACGGAGGTGACCGCGCGGTCCTTGCCGCCGAACCACCGCTGGGAGGGCAGCCACCCGGGCAGGGCGGCCGCGACCTGGTCGACGTCGTGCTGGGTCACGGGCTGGCTCACAGCATGCTCCTTCGTTCGCCCTCGTCGCCGAGCTCGACCAGCTGGAACCAGTAGAAGCCGTGACCCGGGAGGGTCAGCAGGTAGGGCAGCTCCCCGACGCGCGGGAAGCGCACGCTGCCGGTCAGCTCGACGGGGGTGCACCCCTCGTGCTCGCCGAGCTCGAGCTCGACGGGCTGGGGGAAGCGGGACAGGTTGTTGACGCACAGCACGACGTCGCGCTCGCCGTCGGGACGGGTCCAGACGCGCTGGTAGGCCAGGACGCTCGGGTTCGAGCCGCCCAGGTCGACGAAGTCGCCCTCGGCGAAGGCCAGGTGCTGCTTGCGGACCTCGATCATGCGCCGCGTCCACGACAGCAGCGACGCGGAGTTGCCCATCTGCGCCTCGACGTTGACCGCCTCGTAGCCGTACGTCGGGTCCATGATCGGCGGCAGGTAGACGCGACCGGGGTCGGAGCGCGAGAAGCCGGCGTTGCGGTCCGGCGACCACTGCATCGGCGTGCGGACCGCGTCGCGGTCGCCGAGCCAGATGTTGTCGCCCATGCCGATCTCGTCGCCGTAGTAGAGCACCGGGGAGCCCGGCAGGCTCAGCAGAAGCGCGGTGAACAGCTCGAGCTGGTTGCGGTCGTTCTCCAGCAACGGCGCGAGCCGCCGCCGGATGCCGATGTTGGCCTTCATCCGCGGGTCGCGCGCGTACTCGCGGTACATGTAGTCGCGCTCGTCGTCGGTGACCATCTCGAGGGTCAGCTCGTCGTGGTTGCGCAGGAAGATGCCCCACTGGGTCCCGGCCGGGATGGGCGGCGTCTGCGCCAGGATCTCCGAGATCGGGAACCGCGACTCGCGGCGCACCGCCATGAAGATGCGCGGCATCAGGGGGAAGTGGAAGGCCATGTGGCACTCGTCGCCGCCGACCTCGGGGTCGCCGAAGTACTCCACGACGTCCGACGGCCACTGGTTCGCCTCGGCGAGCAGCACCCGGCCGGGGTACTCGCGGTCGATCGTCGCGCGCACCTCCTTGAGGTACTCGTGGGTCCGCGGCAGGTTCTCGCTGCTTGTGCCCTCCTCCTCGAACAGGTAGGGCACGGCGTCGAGCCGGAACCCGTCGATGCCGAGGTCGAGCCAGAAGCGCAGCACGTCGAGCATCGCCTCGCGCACGGCCGGGTTCTCGAAGTTCAGGTCGGGCTGGTGGCTGAAGAAGCGGTGCCAGAAGAACTGGCCGCGCACCGGGTCGTACGTCCAGTTCGACGTCTCGGTGTCGACGAAGATGATGCGCGCGTCGCTGTACTCGGTGCCGGTCTCGCTCCACACGTAGAAGTCGCCGTAGGGACCGTCGGGGTCCTGGCGCGACGCCTGGAACCACGGGTGGGCGTCGGACGTGTGGTTGAGCACGAGGTCGGTGATCACGCGGATGCCGCGTCGGTGCGCCTCCTCCAGCAGGTGGACGAAGTCCTCGACCGTGCCGAACTCCGGCAGGACGGCGCGGAAGTCGCTGATGTCGTAGCCGCCGTCGCGCAGTGGCGAGGCGTAGAACGGGGGCAGCCAGAGGCAGTCGACGCCGAGCCACTGGATGTAGTCGAGCTTGTCGGCGAGGCCGCGCAGGTCGCCCGTGCCGTCGCCGTTGGAGTCGTTGAACGCCCGGACCAGCACCTCGTAGAACACGGCGCGCTTGAACCACTCCGGGTCCGAGGGCGCCTGCTCGGCGTGATCGAAGTCGTCGGCGCTCGGCTCGGAGAGCGTCCCGTCGGCGGCGACGTCGTCGCCGGTGTGGGGGGTGTGCTCGAGCCCGTCGAGCGCAGCGTCGGGTGCTGTCGCCTCGGGTGGTGCGTCGGCCATCTGGTCTCCTCCCGGGAGGGGGCGCGGGGTCATCGGGGGGTCACGTGCAGGATGTGCGCGGGTGCGCGGGCGGGGTCGAGGCGCACGTACGTGGCCGCACCCCACGGGAAGGTCTCGCCGGTCACCTCGTCGTGCGCGACGAGCTCGGTGTCGGGCGACAGGCCGATCGCGTCGAGGTCGAGGAAGACCGTGCCCTCGCGGGCCTCGTGCGGATCGAGCGAGAGGACCACGACGACGAGGTCGCCGGTCTCGGGGTCCTGCTTCGACCAGACGAGCAGCGCGTCGTGGTCGACGTGGTGGAAGTGCAGGGTGCGCATCTGCTGCAGGGCCGGGTGGGCCCGACGGATCTCGTTCAGACGGGTGATCCACGGCTCCAGCGAGCGGCCCTCGGCCAGCGCCGCGGCGTAGTCGCGCGGACGCAGCTCGAACTTCTCCGAGTGCAGGTACTCCTCGGCGCCGGGGCGGAGCGCCTCGGCCTCGAACAGCTCGTAGCCGGAGTAGACGCCCCAGGTGGGGGCGAGCGTGGCCGCGAGCGCCGCGCGCAGCGCGAACATGCCCGGACCACCGACCTGCAGGTGCTCGGGGAGGATGTCGGGCGTGTTGACGAAGAGGTTGCCGCGACCCTCGTCCCAGTGGTCGCGCAGGTCCTCGCCGAACTCGACGATCTCCTCCTTCGTCGTGCGCCACGTGAAGTAGGTGTAGCTCTGCGTGAAGCCCAGCCGCGCGAGCCCCCAGAGCCGCGCGGGACGCGTGAACGCCTCGGACAGGAACAGCACGTCGGGGTGGCGCTCCTTGACCTCGGCGATGAGCCACGCCCAGAAGCTCGGCGGCTTCGTGTGCGGGTTGTCGACGCGGAAGATGCGCACGCCGCGCTCGACCCAGTGCAGCGTCACGCGCAGCACCTCGGCGTAGATGCCGTCGGGGTCGAGGTCGAAGTTCAGGGGGTAGATGTCCTGGTACTTCTTCGGCGGGTTCTCGGCGTAGGCGATGGTGCCGTCGGGCAGCGTCGTGAAGAAGTCGGGGTGCTCGCGGACCCAGGGGTGGTCGGGCGCGGCCTGCAGGGCGAGGTCGAGAGCCACCTCGAGCCCGAGCTCCTCGGCCCGTGCCACGAAGGCGGCGAAGTCGGCGTCGTCGCCGAGCTCGGGGTGGATCGCGTCGTGCCCGCCCTCGGCGGCGCCGATGGCCCACGGCGAGCCGACGTCGTCGGGGCCGGGGGTGAGCGTGTTGTTCGGGCCCTTGCGGTTCTCGCGCCCGATCGGGTGGATCGGCGGCAGGTAGACGACGTCGAACTGCATGGCGGCCACCCGGTCGAGCGCGTCGGCGGCCGTGCGGAGCGTGCCGTGCACCGGGCGTCCGTCGGCATCGACGCCGCCCGTGGACCGCGGGAAGAGCTCGTACCAGGACCCGAACGCGGCGCGTCGACGGTCGACCCACACGCGACGGACGGGGCCACGGGTGAGGAGCTGGCGCACGGGGTGGTCGTGCATGACCGCGCGGACGGCTGCGTCGAGCGCGGGACCCACGCGGGCGCCGAGCGGGAGGGTGTCGTCGCGCAGCGCCGCGGCGGCACCGCTGAGCGTGCCGGCCTCGGCGCGACGGTCGCGGCGGGCTGCGACCTCCTCGAGCAGCCGGGCGGCGATCTCGAGGTCGTTGGCCAGCTCGGCGGGGGTCTGGCCCGCCGCCAGCTTCGCCTCGAGGGCGTGCACCGCGGTGGCCCACGGGTCGCTCCAGGCGTCGACGCGGAAGGTCCAGAGCCCCGGGGCGTCGGGGACGATCGTGGCGGCGAAGAGGTCGAGGCCGGTGCCCTGCTCGTGCATCCGGACGGTGCGGTCGCGCCGTTCCCCGGGACCACGCCAGGCGACGGTGGCCGCCACGGCGTCGTGGCCCTCGCGCCAGACCGTCGCCTGCACGGGGACGTGCTCGCCCACGACCGCCTTCGACGGGTAGGTCCCGTCGCCGGACAAGGGTCGGACGTCGTCGATGCCGATCCGGTCCGTCATGCGGTGCACTCCCGTCGCTCGCGTCGGACGACTGGTCCGTCGTCGTCTCGAACGTACCCAGGATCGAGGGGTCGCGCGATCCGCCGACGCCTCAGTCCTGGCGCGGGGCCTTCAGCAGCAGCAGCGATCGGCCCTGCACCGTCAGGCGCCCGCCGGCCGGGAGCGGGTCTGTCGTGGCGGGCGACCCGTCGGGCGACGTCGTGTCGAGGGTCGGCTCGAACGTCTCCCCGAACTCCGGCCCGGGCAGGACGACCTCGAGCGGGTCCGCGCCGGCGTGCAGCAGGAGCAGCCAGGAGTGGTCGGTGAGCAGCTCGCCGTCACGGGTGCGGGACTGGCTGTGGGAGCCGTCGATCCACATGCCCAGGGTGCGCCGCTCCGGGTCGAGCCAGTCGGGCTCGGTCATCTCCTGGCCGTCCGGTCGCAGCCAGATCAGGTCCGGTCGTCCGCTCGGCGTCGTACGGCCGTCGAAGAACTCCGCCTGCCGCAGCGCAGGGCTGTTGGCGCGCAGGTGCACGACGCGTCGGGCGAAGGCGAGCATCGCGTCGCTCTCGGGCGTCGACGTCCAGTCGACCCACGAGGTCGCGTCGTCGAGGCAGTAGGCGTTGTTGTTGCCGCCCTGCGTGCGCCAGCGCTCGTCGCCGGCGACGAACATCGGGGTGCCGGTCGACAGCAGCAGCGTGGCCAGCAGGTTGCGCGCCTGACGCGCCCGCAGCGTCCGGACCTCGGGGTCGTCGGTCTCGCCCTCGACGCCGTGGTTCCAGGAGCGGTTGTCGTCGGTCCCGTCGCGGTTGTCCTCGCCGTTGGCCTCGTTGTGCTTGTGGTCGTAGGAGACGAGGTCGCGCAGGGTGAACCCGTCGTGGGCGGTGACGAAGTTGATCGACTGCCAGGGTCGGCGCAGGGTGTGGTCGTACAGGTCGGAGGAGCCGGACAGCCGGTACGCGAGCTGGTCGACCCCGCCCGACGCGCCGCGCCAGAAGTCGCGCACCGTGTCGCGGTACATGCCGTTCCACTCGGCCCACTGCGCGCCGAACGCCCCGACGCGGTAGCCCTCGCCGGTCGCGTCCCACGGCTCGGCGACGAGCTTGCACCGGGCGAGCACCGGGTCGGTCGTGATGGCGGTCAGCAGGGTGCTGTCGCGGTCGAACGCGCCGCCGCGCGGGCGGCCCATCGTCGAGGCGAGGTCGAAGCGGAACCCGTCGACGCCGAGCTCGGTGGTCCAGTACCGCAGCGAGTCGGTCACGAGCCGGACCACCGCGGGCGACCCCGCCTCCAGCGTGTTGCCGCAGCCCGTGATGTCGGCCATGTGCCCGTCGTCGTCGTGCAGGTAGTAAGCCGGGGCCTCGAGCCCGCGCAGGCTGAGCGTGGGCCCGTCCGGGCCGCCCTCGCAGGTGTGGTTGTAGACGACGTCGACGAGGACCTCGATGCCCGCGGCGTGCAGCGCGGCGACCATCGTCCGGAACTCCTCGACCTCGCGTCCCGTCTCGCTCGCGTAGCCGGGGTGCGGCGCGAAGTAGCCGAGCGGGGAGTAGCCCCAGTAGTTGTGCCGACCCGCGGCCACGAGCGACGGCTCGTCGGTGAAGGCCTGCACGGGCAGCAGCTCGACGGTGGTGACGCCGAGGCGCAGCAGGTGCTCGACCACGGCGGGGTGGGCGAGGCCGAGGTAGGTGCCGCGCAGGTGCTCCGGGACGTCGGGGTGCTGCTGCGTGAAGCCCTTGACGTGCAGCTCGAGGACGACGGTCTCCTCGAACGGCACCTCGGGCTTCGTGCCGGTGTCGGGCCCGCCGGGGCTCGTGACGACGGCGAGCGGCACGTGGCCGAGGGAGTCGACGGTCGACATCTCGACCCCCTCGGGGTCGTCGGCCCACCCGCGGGCGGCCTCCATGTCGGTGAGCGCGCCGGTGACGCGGCGGGCGTAGGGGTCGAGGAGGATCTTGTGCGGGTTGCAGCGCAGACCGGTCTTGGGCTCGTAGGGGCCGTGCACGCGGTAGCCGTACGTCTGCCCGGGGAGCACGCCCTGGACGAGGCCGTGCCAGACGCCGAAGGTGCGCTCGGTCAGCTCGACGCGCCGCTCGCTGCCGTCGGGGTCGACGAGGCACAGCTCGACCCGCTCGGCCACGCTGCTGGCGACGGCGAACCGGACACCTCCCGCCTCGGGGTGGGCCCCCAGCGGGAACGGGCGGCCGGCGAGCACGGGCAGGTCCTGCGGGCTCGACAACGTCATGCGCCCCAGTGTCTCAGGCGGTGGGTCCGGTGCAGGCTGGATCGCCCGCGGACCATCGTCCCCTCCGGCCCTGGGAGGTAGGTGGCGCGCGCTACGACCACCCTGGGAGGTAGGTGGCGCGCGGAAACGCTGGCGGTTGGCGCGGGTGGCCTACCGCCGGGGCGAGGTCCCGCGCGCCACCTACCTCCCGGGGGGCCGGTGCGGGGGCTCAGGTGTAGGGGCCGGAGAACGGGGCGGGGGCGTCGGGGTCGTCGACGTCGCCCTCGAGGCCCGGGTCCTGCTTCTTGTGCTTCTGGTCGTCGTCCCAGTCCTCGCGCTTGCGCGGGTCCTCGCTCGGCATGTCGCTCATGCCTCAGTGTGCGGCGGGCGCGACGTCAGCGCTCGTCGGACGACCAGACCACCTCGTCGCCGCGCCGCACCTCCGCCCGCTCGGCGTCGAGGTCGACGTCGACGACGTACGGGCCGCGGTGCAGGAGCACGCGGCGGTCGTCGTCGGAGACCTCGACCCTCGTGTCGACGAGGGACGGGTCGCGCAGCTCGGGGTGGGCGCGGCGCAGCGCGACCAGCGAGCGGTAGACCTCCAGCACGCCTCGGTGCCGGGGCTCGTCGAGCTCGTGCCACCGCAGCGTCGAGCGCTCGAGCGTCGCCGGGTCCATCGGGTCGGGCACCTCCGACTCGCCCCAGCCGTGGCGGCCGAACTCGCGCCGACGTCCGGTGCGCACGGCCTCGGCCAGCTCGGGGTCGGGGAACGAGGCGAAGAACTGCCACGGCGTGCTCGCGGCCCACTCCTCGCCCATGAAGAGCATCGGCGTGAACGGTCCGAGCAGCACCAGCGCGGCGCCGCAGGCCAGCAGGTCGGGCGAGACGGAGTCGGAGATGCGGTCGCCCGTGGCCCGGTTGCCGACCTGGTCGTGGTCCTGCAGGTAGGTCACGAACGCGTGGCCCGGCACCGCGTGGACGTCGACCGGGCGACCGTGGGTGCGGCCGCGGAACGACGACCACGTGCCGTCGTGGAAGAACGCGCCGCGCAGCACCTTGGCCAGCGCGCCGGGCTCGGCGAAGTCGGCGTAGTAGCCGTCGGTCTCGCCGGTGAGCGCCACGTGCAGCGCGTGGTGCACGTCGTCGGCCCACTGCGCGTCCATGCCGAGACCGTGCTGGTCGCGCGGGACGACCGTGCGCGGGTCGTTGCGGTCGGACTCCGCGACGAGCGACAACGGACGGCCGAGCCGCTGCGACGCGCGTTCGGTCTCGAGCGACAGCTCCTCGAGGATGGTCAGCGCCCGCGCGTCGGACAGCGCGTGGACGGCGTCGAGGCGCAGCGCGTCGACGTGGAAGTCCTCGAACCACGAGATCGCGTTGTCGAGCACGTAGCGCCGCACCTCGTCGGAGCCCTCGCCGTCGAGGTTGAGGCCCGGGCCCCAGTCGTTCTCGCCGGCGAAGTACGGACCGAAGCGGTCGAGGTAGGCCCCCGAGGGCCCGAGGTGGTTGTAGACGACGTCGAGCACGACGCCGAGGCCCCGTGCGTGGCAGGCGTCGACGAAACGCTTGAACCCGTCGGGTCCGCCGTACGGCTCGTGCACCGCACCCCACAGGACGCCGTCGTAGCCCCAGCCGTACGGGCCGTCGAAGCTGTTGACCGGCAGCACCTCCACCAGGTCGACGCCGAGGTCGACGAGGTGGTCGAGCCGCTCGACGGCGGCGTCGAACGTCCGGCCGGGCGTGAACGTGCCGACGTGCAGCTCGTAGACCACGGCACCGCGCAGGGCGCGGCCCTCCCAGGCGTCGTCGGTCCACGCGAACGCGTCGTGGTCGTAGGTGCGCGACGCCGCGTGCACGCCCTGCGGCTGCCAGACCGAACGGGGGTCGGGCAGCGGCGTGTCGTCGTCGCCCAGCAGGAACGCGTAGTCGGTGCCGGGCGCGACGTCGACGTCGTGCCACCACCACCCCGAGCGCGCCTCGCCCGGCTCCCACGCCTGCATGCGGTGCTCGACGCCGTCGATCCGCACGCGGACGCGGTCGTGGTCGGGGGCCCAGAGGGTGACGGCCACGCTCAGACCACCCGCGTGGGCGGCGACGCCGTCTTGCTCGGGTCGGTCGTCGGGATGCTGCCCAGCACCTCGTCGATCCTCGCGAGCACGTCGTCGTCCAGGGTGATCCCGCTCGCGGCGGCATTCGACTCGACCTGTTCCGGGCGCGAGGCGCCGACGATCGCGCCGGCCACGTCGTCGTGCGCGAGCACCCAGGCGATGGCGAGCTGGGCCATCGTGATGCCGAGGTCGTCGGCGACCGGGCGCAGCCCCTGCACGGCGGTGAGCACCTCGTCGTCCAGGAAGCGCTTGATCATGTCGGCGCCGCCCTTCTCGTCGGTCGCGCGGCTGCCCTCGGGCGGCGCGGCGCCGGGCTCGTACTTGCCGGTGAGCACACCCTGCGCGATCGGCGACCACACGATCTGCGACAGCCCCAGCTCGCGGCTCGCGGGCACGACCTCGCCCTCGATGACGCGCCAGAGCATCGAGTACTGCGGCTGGTTCGAGACGAGCCGGAAGCCGAGGTCGCGGGCGAGCTCCTGCCCGGCGCGGATCTGGTCGGCGGTCCACTCGCTGACGCCGATGTAGTGCGCCTTGCCGGCGCGGACGACGTCGGCGAACGCCTGCATCGTCTCCTCCAGCGGCGTCTCGTGGTCGTAGCGGTGCGCCTGGTAGAGGTCGACGTAGTCGGTCTGGAGCCGCTGCAGCGAGCCGTCGATCGACTCCATGATGTGCTTGCGGGAGAGTCCGGTGTCGTTGGGTCCGCCGGGGCCGGTGGGCCAGTAGACCTTCGTGAGGATCTCCAGCGACGCGCGGCGCTCGCCCTTCAGCGCCTCGCCGAGCACGCTCTCGGCCTTGCCGTTGGCGTACACGTCGGCGGTGTCGAACGTCGTGATGCCGGCGTCGAGCGCGGCTCGCACGCATGCCGTGGCTGCGTCGTTCTCGACCTGCGACCCATGGGTCAGCCAGTTGCCGTAGATGATCTCGCTGACCTTGAGGCCGCTGTTCCCGAGGTACCTGAACTCCATGCTCCGAGCCTAGGCGCGCTGCGCCGTCGCGCGACCCGGCCGAGCACCTCGCTGGTCGAGTAGTCGACGCCCGCGAGGAACGAGCGTGGCGGAGACGTATCGAGACCAGTCTCGGCGGATCAGCGTGGGCCGCCTTGCGCTGAGCCGTTACCGGGTGGTCTCGATACGCGGCCACGTCGCTCGTTCCGCCCCCGCAAGCGGGAGGTGCCCCCAGCGTGGCCGCTACTCGACCAGCGGGGGGCGGGTGAGCAGGGCGACGGGGTAGGTGGCGAGGAGGTCGGCGAGCCGGACGTCGCCGCCGTCGAATCTCTCGCCGGTGAGGGCGTCGGTCCACGTCCCGGAGCCGAGCGGCAGGGTGGTCCCGCCCCAGCCGCCGCGATGCTCGAGCCCGACCGGGAGGCGGGTCGCGACGGCGACCAGGTCGTCGCTGCGACCGAATGCGACGGCGTGGTCGGCGGCCTCGCCCGAGGCCGCCAGCGGCGTGTACCCGCGGAACAGCTCCGGCCGGTCGCGACGCAGGGTCAGCACCCGACGCACGAGCGACGTCTTCGCGGCACCGGACGCGTCGACGTGCGGCAGCCAGCCGTCGTCGAGGCGACGCAGCAGGGTGCGGAACGCCTCGTGGTCGACGGGGCGACGGTTGTCAGGGTCGACCAGCGAGAAGTCCCAGCCCTCCGTGCCCTGGTAGACGTCGGGGACGCCCGGGCCGGCCAGCTGCAGCAGCTTCTGCGACAGCGACACCGTCCAGCCGAACGCCTGGACCCGCCCCACCAGCGCCTGCACCTGCGGACCGAGCTCGGCCCGCACGCGCGCCGGCCACGCCGCGACGGACTCCTCGAACGCCTCGTCGGTCTCGGTCCACGTGGTCCGGACCTTCGACTCGCGTGCGGCCTTCAGCAGGTAGTCCGACAGCCGCTCGTCGCTGATCGGCCAGGCGCCGAGCAGCGTCTGCCACGCGAGCAGGTCGAGCGCGGGCTCGTCGATGCCGCAGCGCGCCGACCAGTCCGCGACCGTCGACGTGACCTCCTCGCCCAGCTCGGCGAGCGTCAGCATCCGCGCACGGGTGTCCTCGGACCGCTTCGTGTCGTGCGTCGTCAGGGCGGTCATGGCCGTCGGGTGGTCGGCCTCGCGCGCCGCGGCCAGCGCGTGGAAGCCGTCGACGTCGACGCCCCAGACGTCCGGGGAGCCGCCGACCTCGTTGAGCGCCGCGAAGCGGGTGAAGCGGTAGAAGGTGGTGTCCTCGGTCCCCTTGGCGACGACCATCCCCGACGTCTGCTGGATGCGGGTCGCGAGCTCGCCGGTGGGCTCCTCGGTCACCTGCGCGTCGAGGGCGCGGATGGCCGGGTCGACGTCGGGCCGACGCGTGCGCGCGCGCTCGATCGCTGCGTCCCACGCCTCGCGTCCCGCCTCGGGCAGGTAGGACCGGTACACGCCGAACGCGACCATCGTCTCGGCCACGGCGGTCCGCGCGGCGTCCTGGTGGACGTCGCGCACCAGGGCAGCGATACGACGCACCTCGGCCACGAGCACCTTCCGGGTGACCATGCGTCGGGCGTCCTCCTCGACCGCCGCGTAGTCGGCGGGCGCGCCGAGCCGCTCGGTGAGCGTCTGCCAGGGCGCCTCGCCGCCCCGCCCGTTCCCGCCACGGTCGAGCAGCACACCGGCGACCTCGCGCATCGCGTCGTAGCCGGTGGTGCCGTCGACCGGCCAGGTCGTCGGCAGCTCCTCGCCCGGGTGCAGGATCTTCTCGACCACCAGCCACGCGTCGGGGGCGGCCTCGTGCAGCCGGCGCAGGTAGCCGCCCGGGTCGGAGAGCCCGTCGGGGTGGTCGATGCGCAGACCCGTGACCCGCCCTTCCTCGACCCAGCGCAGCACCTCGCGGTGCGTGTCGTCGAAGACCTGCTCGTCCTCCACCCGCACGGCCGCCAGGGTCGTGATGTCGAAGAAGCGTCGGTAGTTCAGCTCCGCCCCGCCCCGTCGCCAGCCGACCAGCTCGTAGTGCTGGCGGTCGTGCACCTGCTGCGGCGTCATCGAGGCGAACGACGGGTCGGCCAGCGTGCCGGCGTCGATCGGGAAGCGGTGGTCGTCGTACGTCAGCTCGTCGCCGTCGAGCGCCAGCTCGGCGACGTCGGCGTCGTCACCGAGCACCGGCACGAGCAAGCGACCGCGCGACCAGTCGACGTCGAAGTGGCCCGCCCACGGCGACGCCTCGCCCTCGGCCAGCACCGACCACCACCACGGGTTCGCGCGGGGCACCTCGACCGACATGTGGTTCGGCACGACGTCGACGACGAGGCCGAGCCCCGCCTCGCGCACCGTCGCCGTGAACGCGTCCCAGCCCTCCGGGCCACCCAGCTCGGGGCGGGCCTGCGTGGGGTCGGTGACGTCGTAGCCGTGCGTCGAGCCGGGCGTCGCGTCGAGCACGGGCGAGACGTACACCGCGCCGACGCCGAGGTCGCGCAGGTAGGGCACGAGGGCCTGCGCCTCGGCGAAGCCGAACCCTGGCCGCAGCTGCAGGCGGTACGTCGAGCTGGGTGCGCTCACGACTCGACCCGCTGCAGCACCACGAGCGAGCGGGCCGTCACGTCGAGCGTCGCCCCACCGGCCACGAGCTCGTCGCCGGGCTCGTGCACGCTGCCGGTGGCCGTGTCGACGACGAGGGCCCACGTGCTCGCGTACTCGCCGTCGGGGACGGTGAACGTGATGTCCTCGTGGTGGGCGTTGAAGGCGAGCAGGAAGGAGTCGTCGACGACCCGCTCCCCGCGCTCGTCGCGCTCGTCGATCGCCCGGCCGTTGAGGAACACGGCGATCGCCCGGCCGAAGTCGTCGTCCCAGTTCTCGTCGGTCATCTCCTCCCCGGCCGGCGTGAACCATGCGATGTCGCGCAGCTCGTCGGCCCTGCGGACCGGCTTGCCCTGGAAGAAGCGACGCCGACGGAACACGGGGTGCGCCGTGCGGAACGCCGCGAGCGCCGACGTGAAGCCGAGCAGGGCGTGCTCGTGCTCGTCGAGGTCCCAGTCGACCCAGGACGTCTCGTTGTCCTGGCAGTAGACGTTGTTGTTGCCGCCCTGGGACCGGCCGAGCTCGTCGCCGTGCAGCACCATCGGCACGCCCTGCGAGAGCAGCAGCGTCGCCAGGAAGTTGCGACGTTGGCGGCGGCGCAGGTCGAGCACCTCGGGGTCGTCGGTCGGCCCCTCGACGCCGCAGTTCCAGGAGCGGTTGTCGTCGGCGCCGTCGCGGCCGTCCTCGCCGTTGGCCTCGTTGTGCTTCTGCTCGTAGGAGACGAGGTCGTCGAGCGTGAACCCGTCGTGGGCGGTGACGAAGTTGATCGACGCGTAGGGCCGGCGGCCGGTGTCCTGGTACAGGTCCGAGGAGCCGCTGATGCGCGACGCGAACTCGCCGAGCGTCGCCGGCTCGCCGCGCCAGAAGTCGCGGACGGTGTCGCGGTACAGGCCGTTCCACTCGGTCCAGAGCGGCGGGAAGTTGCCTACCTGGTAGCCGCCCGGGCCGACGTCCCACGGCTCGGCGATGAGCTTGACCTGGCTGACCACCGGGTCCTGCTGCACGAGCTCGAAGAACGTCGCGAGCTTGTCGACGTCGTAGAACTCGCGCGCGAGCGTGGCGGCGAGGTCGAAGCGGAACCCGTCGACGTGCATCTCGGTCACCCAGTAGCGCAGCGAGTCCATGATGAGCTGCAGCGGGCTGGGGTGGCGCACGTTCAGCGAGTTGCCCGTGCCGGTGTAGTCCATGTAGTGCTGCGGGTCGTCCTCGACGAGCCGGTAGTACGCCTGGTTGTCGATGCCGCGCATCGAGAGCGTCGGGCCGAGGTGGTTCCCCTCCGCCGTGTGGTTGTAGACGACGTCGAGGATCACTTCGATGCCGGCCGCGTGCAGCTCGCGCACCATGCCCTTGAACTCCTGCACCTGACGTCCGGGGTGCGAGGCGTAGGCGTCGTGCGGGGCGAAGAAGCCGATCGTGTTGTAGCCCCAGTAGTTCGTCAGGTCCTTCTCGACGAGGTAGTGGTCGGTGACGAACTGGTGCACCGGGAGCAGCTCGATCGCCGTCACCCCGAGTCCGGTCAGGTGCTCGACGATCGCCGGGTGCGCGAGGGCGGCGTACGTGCCGCGCAGCTCCTCGGGCACGTCGGGGTGCGTCATCGTCAGGCCTCGTACGTGCGCCTCGTACACGATCGTCCGGTGGTACGGGTGGTGCGGCAGCCGGTCGTCGGCCCAGTCGAAGTACGGGTCGACGACGAGCGAGAACGGCACGTGACCCGCGGAGTCGTCGTCGTTCGGCTCCTCGGGCGAGCCCATCTCGTAGGCGAAGAGGGACGGGTCCCAGTCGGGCTGGCCCTGGACGGCCTTGGCGTAGGGGTCGATGAGCAGCTTCTGCGGGTTGCAGCGCAGGCCCTGCTCGGGGTCCCAGGGGCCGTGCACCCGGTAGCCGTAGCGCTCGCCCGGACCGATGCCGGGCAGGAACCCGTGGTGCACGAAGCCGTCGACCTCCTCCAGGCGGACGCGGGTCTCGGTGCCGGACTCGTCGAAGAGGCAGAGCTCCACGTGGTCGGCGACCTCGGAGAACAGCGCGAAGTTGGTGCCGGTGCCGTCGTACGTGGCGCCGAGCGGGTAGGGCGATCCGGGCCAGGTGCGCACGGGGGTCTCCTCGTTTGGGGGGATGGAGCGGGTCAGGGGGTCGGCCGGGCGGCTCGCAGGGGCGCCACCGCTGCTCGTACCCGGTCGTGGTCGAAGAACGCGTCGAGGTCGACGGGCAGGCGCACCCGCCAGTTCGGGTACTCGTCGACCGTGCCGGGCAGGTTCGGCTGGCGCACCTGCCCCACGGCGTCGGCGGGCGAGCTGAGCACGAGCCGCGAGGCCGCCGGCGCGATGACGGCGTGCAGCGCGACGAGCAGGTCGTCGGTGTCGATGCCCTCCTCGCGCAGCAGCGCGAGCAACGCCTCGCGGTCGGACGCGGCGGTGGCGAGCGCGTCCTCGACGGGCTCGCCGAGGAGGTCGAGGTCGGCCTGCACGCGGATGCGCTCGTCGCGCAGCCACCCCTCGACGGTCGGGAGGTCGTGCGTACTGATGCTCGCCATCGTCTCCGGCTCCCACGCGCGGGGCGGGACGTGCGGCTGCCCGGGGGCGTCCCAGTCGCGCTCGAACCAGAGCACGGCCGAGCTGAGCAGCCCGCGCTCGTGCATGGTCGTCGTGACGACGTCCTCGACGGTCCCGAGGTCCTCGCCGACCACGACGGCGCCGGCGCGGGTGGCCTCGAGCAGCAGCACCGCGAGCATCACGTCGGCGTCGTAGTGCACGTAGGCGCCGCGGTGGGCCGGCTCTCCCGGCGGGATCCACCACAGCCGCCACAGCCCGGCGACGTGGTCGACGCGGATGCCGTCGCCGTGGCGCAGCACGCTGCGCACCACGTCGCGGAACGGGGCGTAGCCCGTCTCGAGCAGGCGGTCGGGCCGCCAGGGCGGCAGGCCCCAGTCCTGGCCGAGCGGGTTGAACGCGTCGGCGGGGCAGCCCACGCGGACGTCGGAGGCGAACACGTCCTGCAGCGCCCACGCGTCGGCGCCGCCCGGGTGCACGCCCACGGGCAGGTCGTGGACGAGGCCGACGGCCATGCCGGCGTCGTGCGCGGCGTCGCGGGCGGTGTCGAGCTGCTCGCGGCACAGGTGCTGCAGCCACGCGTGGAACGCAACGCGGTCGGCGAGGTCGGCGCGGCTGCGTGCCACGGCGTCCGACGTCGGGTCGCGCAGCTCCTCCGGCCACTCGCGCCAGTCGGCTCCGTGCCGCTCGGCGAGGGCGGAGAACGTCGCGAACGCGGCGAGGTCGGGCTCGGCCTCGAGGTCGGGGTCCTCGTCGGGCGCGGCGAAGGGTCGCAGCAGCTCGAGCGCCTGGCGCTTGGCGTCCCACACGGCGTCGTGGTCGAGCAGGTCGTCGGCCGGCTCAGGGTCGGGCGCGAGCCCCAGCACCTCCTCGCGGGTGGCGTCGTCGGCGGCGGCGAAGGCGGCCACGTCGGTGACGCGCAGGTAGAGCGGGCTGGCGAAGCGTCGGCTCGACGGCGAGTACGGCGAGCGGACGAGCGGCGTCGACGGCACGAACGCCTGCACGGGATTGACGAGCAGGACCCCCGCGCCCTGCTCGGTCGCGGCGCGCCGGGCCAGCTCGGCGAGGTCGGCGAGGTCGCCCATCTGCCACGAGCCCGACGAGTGGACGGAGTACAGCTGCAGCATCCAGCCCCAGGTCCGCGGCACCTCCGGCAGCCGCGCCGGCGCCACGACGACCGTGACCTCGTCGCGGTCGTCGGTGACGAGGCGGTGCCAGCCCAGGGGCAGGTCGGCCGGCAGCGTGCCGTCGACGTCGAGGGTGGTGCCGTCCTCCAGCTCGATCCGACCGTGCACGCCGAGGTCGCGGGCCTGGCCCTGCACCACGGCCACCGTGCCGGGCACGGGCGAGCGGGTCGACCGGACGGCGTCCAGGGCGCTCGCGACCGACTCCGGCGTGCTCGCGTCGACACCGAGCTCGGACAGCACCGCGACGACCACGTCGGGGTCGACGTCGACCGGGCTGCGGTCGGACCCCTCGTAGGACACGGCCACGCCGTGGGCCGCGGCGAGGGCGGCGAGGTCGTCGTCGGGGAAGGCCATGACGCCCAGCATGGTCGCGACCGGCCCCGCCCACCACTTCGGCGAGGTCCGTGTGTCCCGACGCACGCGTGGGACGGGTCGCCAGCGCCTGCGCCGACGGCACGCAAGAGTCTGCATCCGTGCTCCGACGCGAGTCGCGGCCCGCGCACCTCGACGAGCGCGAGCGCCGCCAGCTCCGCGCCCGAACTCGACACCGTTCACGTGGCCGACACGAGACCCGCCTACGCTTCTCGCGTGGACTGGAGCGACTACGACGCGGCCCTCTTCGACCTCGACGGCGTGATCACGCCGACCGCCGAGGTGCACCGGCGCGCCTGGGACAAGATGTTCAACGACGTGCTGAGCGAGCGCGGTGTCGAGGAGCCGTACACCGACGACGACTACTACCGCTACGTCGACGGCAAGCCGCGCTACGACGGCGTCCGCTCCTTCCTGGAGTCGCGCGGCATCGAGCTGCCCGAGGGCACGCCCGACGACGCGCCCGAGGAGGAGACGGTCGGCGGGCTCGGCAACCGCAAGAACGTCCTCTTCGAGGAGATCCTCGACCGCGACGGCGTCCAGGCCTACCCCGGCTCCGTCGCCCTGCTCGACGCACTCGCCGAGCGCGGCACGCGCGTGGCCGTCGTCTCCAGCTCGCGCAACGCCCCGAAGGTCCTGCGCGCCGCCGGTCTCATCGAGCGGTTCCCGATCATCGTCGACGGCGCCGTCGCCGCCGACCGGCAGCTGGCGGGCAAGCCGGCACCCGACACCTACCTGTTCGCCGGGCAACAGCTCGACGTCGAGCCGTCGCGAGCCGTGGTGCTCGAGGACGCGACGTCGGGCGTGGCGGCGGGTCGGGCCGGACGCTTCGGTCTCGTCGTCGGGGTCGACCGCGGGGCGGGCGCCGACGCGCTGCGCGAGCACGGCGCCGACGTCGTCGTCGACGACCTGCAGGAGCTCGTCTGATGTCGCCGCTGGACCAGCCCACCGAGCCCGTCGACGAGGACCGTGGCCTCGGACCGTCGCACGAGGCGCCGCCCGTGCGCGACTTCCTCGACCGCTCGCGCTGGCCCGCCGACGAGTGGCGGCTCACCGAGCGTCGCTACGACGCCGGCGACCTCGGCCTCACCGAGACGCTGTTCGCCGTCGGCAACGGCTACCTCGGGCTGCGCGGCAACGTCGAGGAGGGCCGCGACTCCCACACGCACGGCACCTTCGTGAACGGCTTCCACGAGACGTGGCCCATCCAGCACGCCGAGGAGGCCTTCGGGTTCGCGCGCGTCGGTCAGACGATCGTCAACGCCCCGGACGCGAAGATCATCCGGCTCTACGTCGACGACGAGCCGCTGCTGCTCTCGGTCGCCGACCTGCACGAGTACGAGCGCTCGCTCGACCTGCGCGACGGCGTGCTCCGACGTCGGCTGCTGTGGCGCACCCCGTCGGGCAAGCGGGTGCTGGTGGAGTCGACGCGCATGGTCAGCCTCGAGCAGAAGCACCTTGCGGTGATGACGTTCGAGGTGACGCTGCTCGACGACCCCGCCCCCGTGGCGATCTCCTCGCAGATCCTCAACCGTCAGGACGGCGAGGACGAGTACCACGTCCGGCACAAGGCCATGGGCGAGGGCAGCGACCCGCGCAAGGCCGAGCAGCTCACCCGTCGGGTGCTGGAGCCGCAGACGAACGAGGGCGACAGCGACACCGGCCGGGTCGCGCTCGGCTTCCGGTGCGCCGAGAGCGGCATGACGCTCGGCGTGATGGCCGACCACGACATCGTCACCGAGAACGAGTTCACCAGCCGGGTCGTCACCGGCGACGACCTCGCGAAGACCACGTACCGGGTCGCCGCGCAGCCCGGCGTCCCCGTCCGGCTGACCAAGACGGTCGCGTACCACACGTCGCGCGGCGTGCCGTCGCGCGAGCTGCTCGACCGCTGCCGTCGCACCCTCGACCGCGCCCGCGACCTCGGCGTGCCCGAGCTGCGCGCCGAGCAGCGCACGTGGCTCGACGCGTTCTGGGCGCGCGCCGACGTCGAGGTGCCCGGTCAGCCGGAGGTGCAGCAGGCGATCCGCTGGAACCTGTTCTCGATCATGCAGGCCGCGGCCCGCGCGGAGGGCCAGGGCATCCCGGCCAAGGGCGTCACCGGCTCCGGCTACGGCGGCCACTACTTCTGGGACACCGAGGTCTACGTCATGCCGTTCCTGACGTACACCACGCCGCGGGCCGCGCGGAACGCGCTGCGCTTCCGCTACTCGCTGCTCGACGCGGCACGTCGCCGTGCCGGCCAGCTCGCGCAGAAGGGCGCGCTGTTCCCCTGGCGCACCATCAACGGCGAGGAGGCGTCGGCGTACTACGCGGCCGGCACCGCGCAGTACCACATCGACGCCGACATCGCGTACGCGCTGAGCCAGTACGTCGGGGCCACGGGCGACGTCGAGTTCCTCGACCGCGAGGGCATCGACGTGTTCGTGGAGACCGCCCGGCTCTGGGCCGACCTCGGCTTCTGGCGCAGCGAGGAGGGCAGCACCTTCCACATCCACGGCGTCACGGGGCCCGACGAGTACACGACGGTCGTGAACGACAACCTGTACACGAACGTCATGGCGCGCTTCAACCTGCGCCGCGCGGCCGAGGCGGTGCGCACGCTGCAGCACTCGAATCCCACGGCGTACGCCGACGCGAAGGCGCGCCTCTCGCTCACCGACGAGGAGGTCGAGGAGTGGGGTCGCGCGGCCCGCAACATGAGCATCCCGTTCGACGAGCACCTCGGCATCCACCCGCAGGACTCGCACTTCCTCGAGCGCGAGATGTGGGACCTCGACCACACGCCGCTCGACAAGCGTCCGCTGCTCCTGCACTACCACCCGCTCGTCATCTACCGGTTCCAGGTGCTGAAGCAGGCCGACGTCGTGCTGGCGCTGTTCCTGCAGGGCGAGGACTTCACGCCCGAGCAGAAGCGCGCCGACTTCGAGTACTACGACCCGATCACCACGGGCGACTCGACGCTGTCGGCGGTCGTGCAGTCGATCATCGCCTCCGAGGTCGGCTACCACGACCTCGCGTACCGCTACTTCCTGTCGGCGCTGTTCGTCGACCTCGCCGACCGGCACGGGAACACGTCCGACGGCGTGCACGTCGCGTCGACCGGCGGGGTGTGGAGCGCCGTGGCCGCCGGGTTCGGCGGCTTCCGCGACCTCGGCGCCGGGCAGTGGACGATGGACCCGCGCCTGCCCGACGACTGGGAGTCGCTCACCTACCGGCTCACGCTGCGCGGCACCCGCGTGCGCGTGACCGTGCGCCCCGACGAGCTCGAGCTCGTGGTCGAGGACGGCACCGGGCACCTGGCTTTCGAGGTGCGGGGCGCCGAGGTCGTGGTCGGGCCCGACGCCCCCGTCACCGTGCCGCTGGACGGCCAGGGTCCGCGCCTCGAGGGCGAGCCGCCCAGCCCGATCGGCACCCGCCGCTCCGACGGCACGATCATCTCCGCCATCGTCCCCGGCGCCTGACCCATGGGTCGCCCGTGAGGCCCGTTTGCGTGGGGCCCCACGCAAACGGGCTCTCCCCATCGCAAACGTGCGGGGTTTCTGCAGGTTTGGGTGGGGCCCCACGTAACCGGGCGCAGGCGGGGCGGTCCGTCGCGCGGGACCTGTCGGACCCGCCCTAGACTGCGGGGTGTGTTGATCGTCAGGTACGAGGTCAGTGACGGCAGGTCCGGGGAGGACGTCGTCCTCGTCGACCAGAAGTGGTCGTTCGGGCGGGTCGGCGGCGACGAGGCCCCGACCGTCGAGACCGACGACCGACGCGTCAGCCGCGGTGCGCTCGTCATCCGCGACAGCGGCCCCGGTCCCGTCGTCTTCCGCGGCCAGCGCGGCGAGCAGGCGCGGGTCGGCCTGGTCAGCGACGACGGCAGCACCGAGTGGCTCGCCGAGGGCAAGGCCGGCAACCTCACCGCGACCGCGCGGCGGGTGACCTTCGACCTGCAGGACGAGAACGTGCTCTCGCTCGAGGTCGAGTTCGCCGACCGGGGCAGCGTCGTCGAGCGGCAGCAGGCCGCGCAACCGCACCTCACCCTGGTGCCGGACCCCGACGACACCACCGAGCAGCCGTGAGCGGGCCGCAGGACGTCGAGTCCGTCGACCTCGCGTTCCTGCAGGGCCTGCCGAAGGCGGAGCTGCACGTGCACCACGTCGGCTCCGCGTCCGTCGAGGCCGTCGCCGAGCTGGCGGCCCGGCACGAGGGCAGCACCCCGGTGCCCACCAATCCCACCGCGCTCGCCGACTACTTCCGCTTCACCGACTTCGCGCACTTCGTCGAGGTGTACCTTTCGGTCGTCGACCTGCTGCGCACCCCCGACGACATCTGGACCCTCACGCACCAGGTCGGCACCGACCTCGCCGCGCAGAACGTCCGCTACGCGGAGCTGACGCTCACCCCGTACACGTCGATCGTCCGCGGCATCCCCGTCGAGGCCTACCTCGAGGCCGTCGAGGACGCGCGACGTCGGGTCGAGGCCGACACCGGCCTCGTGCTGCGCTGGATCTTCGACATCCCCGGCGAGTCCGGCCTGGAGGCCGCCGACGTCACGCTCGACGTCGCCCTGAACCATGCGCCCGACGCGCTCGTCGGCTTCGGCCTGGGCGGGCCCGAGATCGGCGTGCCCCGTCCACAGTTCGCGGAGCACTTCGCCGCGGCGCGCGCCGCCGGGTTGCACAGCGTCCCGCACGCCGGGGAGTCGACCGGGCCCCAGACCATCCGCGACGCGATCGAGCACCTCGGGGCCGAGCGCATCGGGCACGGCATCGCGGCCGCGCAGGACCCCGCGCTCATGGCGCTGCTCGCCGAGCGCGGCATCGTGCTCGAGGTGTGCCCGACGTCGAACGTCTGCACCCGCTCGACGCCCTCGCTCGACGAGCACCCGCTGCCGACGCTCGTCGCCGCGGGCGTCCCGGTCACGATCAACAGCGACGACCCGCCGATGTTCGGCACGACCCTCACCCGCGAGTACGCGGTGGCGGCCGACCTGCTGTCGCTCGACCGCCCCGGCGTCGTCGACCTCGCGCGGGCGGCGGTCGACGCGTCGTTCGCGCCCGACGCGGTGAAGACGTCGATCCGCGCCGAGCTCGACGCCGTCTGACCCGCTCGGTCTGCGTCAGCCCTTCTGCACGGTCGGGGCCACCGGCACCCGCACCAGCAGCACGCCGGGGCGGACCTCGGCGGTGATCTCGGTGCCCTCGTCGACGGGGTCGCCGTCGAGCTGCATCGGGGTCGGGCCGGTGGCCTTCACGTGCACCCGGCGCCCCGTGAACCGGTCGAGACGGTCGTTGGTGCGCTTGCGGCGCGTGATCACGCGGACCGCGATCGAGACCCACCCGAAGAACCGGCGCGGCGCGATCACCACGACGTCGAGCTCGCCGTCGTCGATCTGCGCCTCCGGCAGCAGCGGGAGCCCCGCCTGCAGGTAGCCGACGTTGCCGATGACGACCGTGCGGGCGCGGAACGTGCGCGGCTCGCCGTCGTCGACGGTGATCGTGACCTTGGTGCCGGAGTAGCGCAGCGCCTTGACGCCCGAGACGACGTAGGCGACCCAGCCGACCTTCTTCTTCAGCTCGTCGTTGACGCCGGTCATGATCATCGCGTCCATGCCCAGGCCCGCCATGACGAGGAAGCTGGTCTCGACGCCGGCGTCGGTGCTGAACCGGGCGAGGTCGATGGCCTTGTCCTGCCCGCCGAACGCCACCTCGAGGGCGTCGCGCGGGTTGAGCGGGATGCCGAGGTTGCGCGCCAGCAGGTTGCCGGTGCCCTGCGGGATGATGGCCACGGCCACGCCGGTGCGAGCGGCCTCCTCGCACACCGCACGCACGGTGCCGTCGCCGCCGGCGGCGATGATGAGGTCGGCGTCGGCCTCGAGCGCCGCCTCGGTCTGGCCGTAGCCCGGGTCCTCCACCGTCGTCTCGAACCAGGCCGGCTCGTTCCAGCCGTGCTGGCCGGCGACCAGCCGCACGAGGGTCTTGAACTCCTCGACGTCGGTCAGCTTGGAGGGGTTGAGGACGACCGCCACGCGCTTGCGGCCCGTGCCCGTGACCACCGCGAGCTCGGGCGGGAGCCGGGTCGCGTCGGTCGCGACCGCGAGCCACAGCACGACCGTCACCAAGGCGCCGAGGGTCAGGCCGGCGGTGACGTCGGAGAGGTAGTGCACGCCGAGGAGCACGCGGTCGGCGGCCGTCACCAGCGCCAGCAGGACCCACAGCGTGATCAGCAGCCGACGGCGCCACCCACGGCCGGTCAGCACGATCGTCAGCAGCGCGAGGACCGTGAACAGCACACCGGCGCCGGCGGAGTGCCCGCTCGGGAAGGAGTAGCCGCCGATCTCGTGGATCGGCTCCTCCCACGCGGGCCGCGGACGCTGGAACACGAGCTTGACCAGGGCGTTGCCGCCGATGCCGACCACGCCGCTGAGCGCGATCCAGGTGGCGATGCGCCACTCGCGCCGTGCCAGCGCCACGCCGGCCAGGAGGGCCAGGACGATGCCGACGCCGACGTTGGACAGCACGACCGCCAGCACCTCGAGCACGTCGACCAGCCACGGTCGCGCGACGCTCACGTCGAACGCCGCCCGGGCCACGCCGTCGTCGACGTCCTGCAGCCAGGCGGCGTCGGTGCCGACGAGGAACGCGAGCAGGGCGAGCAGCGTCACGAGGACGACGAGCACGGTCGCGTACACGCCGTCGCGGCCGGGCTCGGCGCGACGCAGGTCGATCGACACAGGCGTCCTTCCGGTCGGGGTCTGGCCGGGTTCAGCGTAGTGCGGACCGGGCCCGGACGCGCCGAGGCGGTGTCGCCGGGCTCCCAGGGGGAGGACCGGGCGACACCGCCTCGGTGTCACGCAGGGTCGCGGGTCAGCGCTCCTCGGTGCCGGAGATGAAGGCCTCGAGGCGCTGGCGGCCGACGTCGTCGGGACGCTGCTCCGGCGGGCTCTTCATCAGGTAGGACGACGCGCTCAGCAGGGCACCGCCGACGCCGCGGTCCTTGGCGATCTTCGCCGCGCGGATGGCGTCGATGATGATGCCGGCGGAGTTGGGGGAGTCCCAGACCTCGAGCTTGTACTCCAGGTTCAGCGGCACGTCGCCGAACGCGCGACCCTCGAGGCGCACGTAGGCCCACTTGCGGTCGTCGAGCCACGCCACGTAGTCCGACGGGCCGATGTGCACGTTGCGGTCGTCGGCGCCCACGCCGGCCAGCGAGCCGGTGAGGTTGGAGGTGACGGCCTGCGTCTTCGAGACCTTCTTGGACTCCAGACGCTCACGCTCGAGCATGTTCTTGAAGTCCATGTTGCCGCCGACGTTCAGCTGGTAGGTGCGGTCGAGCGCGACGCCGCGGTCCTCGAACAGCTTCGCCATGACGCGGTGCGTGATCGTCGCGCCGACCTGGCTCTTGATGTCGTCACCGATGATCGGGACGCCCGCGTCCTCGAACTTCTTCGCCCACTCGGGGTCGGAGGCGATGAAGACGGGCAGCGCGTTGACGAACGCGACCTTCGCGTCGATCGCGCACTGCGCGTAGAACTTGTCGGCCTCCTCCGAGCCCACCGGCAGGTAGGAGACGAGCACGTCGGCCTGCGTGTCCTTGAGCACCTGGACGACGTCGACCGCGGGGGCGTCGGACTCCTCGATGGTCTGGAGGTAGTACTTGCCGAGACCGTCGAGCGTGTGACCGCGCTGCACGGTGACACCGGTCGGCGGGACGTCGGTGATGCGGATCGTGTTGTTCTCGCTGGCCGTGGTGGCGTCGGCGAGGTCGAAGCCGACCTTCTTCGCGTCGACGTCGAACGCGGCCACGAACTCGATGTCGCTCACGTGGTAGTCGCCGAACTGGACGTGCATGAGTCCGGGGACCGTGCCCGCCGGATCAGCGTCCTTGTAGTACTCGACGCCCTGGATCAGGGAGGTGGCGCAGTTGCCGACGCCGACGATGGCGACGCGGATCTGGTGGTTCGCCGAACCCATGGGTTCTCCTTCAGGTGGGTGGTTGGTTGCTCGTGCTCGGTGGAAGAGGGTCAGGGGGACCCGGGCCGCTCGGCCGGGTCGGGGTGGGGGTTGCGCTCGCGCTCGATCAGGTCGGTGAGCCAGCGCACCTCGCGCTCGACGGACTCCAGGCCGTGGCGCTGGAGCTCGCGGGTGTAGGCGTCGGCGCGGTCGCGGCCGCGCTGGTTGGCCTCGCGGACGTGCTCGAGACGCTCCTGCAGCCGGCTGCGCCGGCCCTCGAGGATGCGCACGCGGACGGCCGACTCGGTGCGGCCGAAGAACGCGAACCGCACGCTGAACGTCTCGTCGTCCCAGGTGGCCGGTCCGGAGTCCTCCATCGCGGTGGCGAAGTGCTCCTTGCCGGCGGCGGTGAGGTGGTAGACGATCCGGTTGCGGCGTCCGCGCACCTCGACGTCGCGGTCCTCGTCGGCCTCGATGAAGCCGGCGCGGACCAGCGTCTTCAGGCAGGGGTAGAGGGTGCCGTAGGAGAGCACCCGCCCGAGCCCGAGCAGGCTGATGAGCTCCTTGCGCAGCTCGTAGCCGTGCATCGGCGTGTCGTGCAGCAGGCCCATGACCGCCAGCTCGAGGGTCGCGCCACGACGTGCCATCGAACCCTCCCCGCTGCTCGGTGGGGCGCCCGGCGACGACCCGCTATATCGGGACGATACATCAGATCGGCAGTTCATGTCAGCCCATGTCAGGTGCTGGTGTCAGGTCATGTCAGGTCCTGTTGTCCGGTCATGTCCGGTCCGCGGCGGGTGTCGCGGGGATCCGTCGGAACCGCCGCCCGCTCCAGCGGAGGATCCCGCTGGTCGAGTAGCGGCACGGGCGACGAAGGAGCTCCGTGCTGCGTATCGAGACCACCCGGCAACGGCTCAGCGCGGGCCGACCCTCAGCGACCACTGGGCAACGGGTCGGCGGGGGCCGGTTCCCAGCGTCTGCTTGGGGTGGTCTCGATACGCCCGGAGCACGCTCCTTCGTCGCGGCCCCGCGCTACTCGACCAGCGAACCCCTCCGCTGGTCGAGTAGTCAGGACGAGCTTGCGAAGTCCTGACGTATCGAGACCACTCGGCAACGGCTCAGCGCGGCCCGACGCCCAGCGAGAGGTCTTGCGGTGAGCGTCGCGGGCGGTGCCGCGGGGGATTCGACGGAACCGCTGCCGGGTCCGGCGTCGACCCGCCATCCTTGGGTTCTCAGGATGATCGGGCACACTGGAGCGATGCCGCGCCGTGTCCCGGGCGCACGCACAGCACCACGCCCTGCCCGCAGGGCCGAGACGGAGGAAGTGGTCCGTGGCCACCAGCACGCACCGAACCAAGCCGAAGAGCACGCCCCGCAAGCCCGGTCTGTTCCGCCGCATCGGCGGTGACGGACCGCGCTGGAAGCGGGTGCTCCGCTGGCTGGCGCTCCTGCTGGTGCTCGGCATCCTCGCAGCGGCGCTGCTCTTCTTCGTGCTCTACCGGATCATCTCGATCCCCGACGCGAACGCCGACTTCCAGACGCAGACGACGAAGGTCTACTACTCCGACGGCAAGAGCGAGCTCGGCACCTTCGCGATGCAGGACCGCGAGAGCATCCCGCTCGACGAGGTGCCCTCCGTCATGCAGGCGGCTGTCATCGCCGCGGAGGACCGCACGTTCTACGAGAACCAGGGCATCGACTTCAAGGGCATCCTGCGGGCCGTGCGCGACAACGCCACGAGCGGTCAGATCACCAGCGGTGGCTCGACCATCACGCAGCAGTACGTGAAGGTGCTCTACCTGAACCAGGAGCGCTCCTACAAGCGCAAGGTGCGCGAGGCGATCCTCTCGATCAAGATCCACAACCAGCTCTCCAAGCAGGAGATCCTCGAGGGCTACCTCAACACCATCTACTTCGGCAACGGCTCCTACGGCGTCCAGGTCGCCGCGCAGACCTACTTCGACCGTCCGGCCTCCCGCCTGAACTACGCCCAGGCCGCGCTGCTCGCCACCATCATCAACAGCCCGAGCTACTACGACCCGTACGCCGAGGGGGCGAAGGAGCGGATCCTCCCGCGCTACCGCTACGTGCTCGACGGCATGGTCAAGTCGGGTGCGATCACCGCCGACGAGGCCGCGAAGTACCAGGACCAGCTGCCGCGGGTCGTCCGCAAGAAGAACAGCAACCGGTTCCGGGGCACGAGCGGCTATCTGCTCGAGCTGGTCCGCACCCAGCTGCGCCAGGCGGGCTTCTCCGACAACGAGATCGACGGCGGCGGCCTGCGGGTCACGACGACGTTCGACCGTCGCCTGCAGCGCGACGCGGTGAACGCGGTGCGCACGATCATCCCGCAGAACCTGAACGAGCTCAACGTCGGACTCGTCTCCGTCGAGCCGGGAACGGGCGACGTGAAGGCCATGTACGGCGGGCGCGACTACCTCAAGAGCCAGCTGAACTGGGCGATGCAGAGCGTCCAGCCGGGCTCGACGTTCAAGGTGTTCGCCGTGATCGCCGGCCTCGAGGACGGCTACGGCCTGCGCACCACGCTGAACGGCAGCTCGCCGCTGCGCATCGGCAACAGCATCGTCGGCAACCAGGGCGACAGCGGTGGACGCTCGTTCGGCCCCGTCACGCTCGAGATGGCGACGCAGGAGTCGATCAACACCGCGTTCGTCGACCTCACGCAGCAGATGAGCGGGGGCGCCGAGGCCGACGCGAGCATCGGCGCGCGCAAGATCCTCAAGGCCGCCAACCAGGCGGGCATCCCGCGCTCGGTGACCGACAAGATCAACCCGGTCGCGGTCACGTCGCTCGGCTTCGCCGGCGTCCCCGCCGTCGACATGGCCAACGCCTACGCGACCATCGCCGCTGGTGGCGAGCGCGCCCAGTGGCACGTCCTGAAGAAGGTCACCGGCTCCGGGGGCAACGACCTCGAGCTGCCGAAGCGCGAGACGCGGCGCTCGATCCCTGAGGACGTCGCGGGCGACACGGTGGCGGCGCTGCAGAAGGTGACGTCGGTCGGCACGGGAACCAACGGCCGCACCATCTGCCCGACGATCGGCAAGACGGGTACCGCCACGGCGGGCAAGAACGACGCGGACCAGCACGTCTCGTCGTCGTGGTTCGTCGGCGCGACGCCCAAGCTGGCCACGGCCGTGACGTTGAGCCGCGGCGTGGGCAACGAGGACATCGAGGGTTACCTGGTGCCGTTCTTCGGCGGCCAGTACCCGGCGCGCACGTTCAAGGCGTTCATGGACCCTGCCCTGCAGGGCACCGAGTGCGGCAGCTTCCCGCCGCCCGGCAACATCCAGGCCGACAAGGGCCGCACCTACGTGCCGCCGGCGCCGACGGCGACCCCGTCGCCCACGCCGACGCCCACGCCGTCGCGGACCCCGCGTCCCACGCCGACGCCGACGCCGACGCCCACGCCGTCGCCCACGCCGACGGCGACGGAGCCGAGCCCGCCGGCGGAGACGACGCCGCCGACGTTCCCGTAGCGGCAGGACGACGACGCGGCGGCCACCCCGAGGGGTGGCCGCCGCGTCCGCGTCGTGGGCGGGAGGTCAGTCCAGGACGACCCGGTCGAACGTGGCCGTCGTGAACCGCACGGCGCAGCGCACGTCGTCGCCGACGGCCGGCGCCGTGGCCGACGCGGGCAGCAGCACCTGCGACGCGTGCATGTGCGGGGGCTCGGCGAACCAGCGCTGCCGGCCGTCGACCGTGAACGGGCTGAGCATGAGGCCGGCGGCCTCGAGGCTGCCCTTGGCGAGGGTCTTGCCCCGCTGCACCACGCCCGCGCTGGAGCGCGGCGCCTCGAGCCCGACGCCGTGGCTGGTGCCGCCGGAGATCACCAGCAGGTAGCCGTCGCGGGGGACCGCCCGCTGCCGGTAGCCGACCCGCTCGCCGCGGGAGATCCGGTGCACGTCGAGCACCTTCGCGCGCACGTCGAGGGCGCCGAGGTCGCCGAGCCACAGCGACGTGCCGACCCGCGGGCGCACGGTGAGCCCGGGCCGGCGCTCGCGCAGCTGACCGAGCTCGCCCGGACTGAGGTGGGAGACGTAGAAGGTCGTCGTCTCGAGCTGTGACGCCTCCAGCGCCGCCGCCCACGACTCCGCCTCGGCCAGGTTGCTCCCGGTCATCGGCAGGTGGGCGGCGAAGCCGACGACCTCGAGGCCGCCGAGCGCAGCCACCGCGGCGGCGAGCTCGTGCCGGTCGAAGCCGTGGCGCGCCATCGACGTCTCGCCCTCGACGACCACCCGCGCACCCGGTGCGCGCTCGGCCAGCGCCGCCACGTCGGCCACCCGGCCCACGGTGTGCACCACGCGAGGATCGGCGAGCGCCTGCTCGACCGCAGCACCGTCGAGGAACGGGCGCCACGGGCCGAGGACCATCACGTCGCCCTCGAACGCCTCGAGCGCCTCCGGCACCTCCGCGTAGACACCCACCGCGACGGTGTCGGCGCCGAGCGCCGCGCTCTCCGCGGCCAGCCGGTCACGACCCAGCCCGTAGCCGTTGCCCTTGATCACGGGCACCAGCCCCGGCAGGCGCTCCGCCGCAGACTTCAGGTGACCGCGCCAGCGCTCGACGTCGACGTGCAGCTCGAAGGTCATCCTCGTCTCCTCATATATGCCGTGAAGGCGGCGTACAGGGGGCGGTTGAGGGGGAGGTCCCACTCGCCGAGGTACTCGACCGCCTCGCCCCCGGTGCCCACCTTGAACTGGATGAGGCCCACGTGCGGGTCGTCCGGGTCGAGCGTGTCGGTGATGCCGCGCAGGTCGTAGACCGTGGCGCCCGCGGCGAGCGCGTCGCGCATCATCTGCCACTGGACGGCGTTGGACCCGCGCACCTCGCGCTTCGCCGACGTCGACGCGCCGTAGGAGTACCAGGCGTGCGTGCCCACGCGCACGAGCGTGGTCGCCGCGACGAGGTCGCCCTCGTGGTGCGCGAGGTACAGGCGCATGCGGTCGGGGTCCTCGCCCGTCAGCGCGTCCCACATGGTCAGGAAGTACGACAGCGGACGCGGCGTGAAGTGGTCGCGCTCGGCCGTCTCGACGTACACGCGGTGGAACGCCTCCAGGTCGTCGCGGCCGCCGAGCGTCACGTCGACGCCCGCCTTCGCGGCCTTGCGGATGTTGCGCCGCCACAGCTGGTTCATGCCGGCCAGCACCTGCTCCTCGGTGCGGGGCGTGCCGTCGGCGTCGGCCAGGGGCAGCCAGAAGTTGTACTGCGGCTGGCCCGCGCTGAACCCGCCCTCGGTGGCGAGCCGGCGCCAGCCGAGGTCCTGGAGCCGGTCGGCGACGGCGAGCGCCGCCGCGTCGTTCACGTCGGCCGGCACCTCGCCGAGCGTGCCGAGTGCGGGGTCGGCCACGGCGGCCTTCACGGTGGCGGCGTGCCAGCGGCGGGTCACGACCGGCGGTCCCATCCGGATGCCGAACGCCTTCTTCGCCTTCAGGTGCGCGGCCAGCGGCTCCAGCCAGGCGCCCAGGTCGGCACCTGCGTCGACCCACGGCAGCACGGGCCCCTCCGGCAGGTAGGCCAGGTAGCGCCTGACCTTCGGCACCTGGCGGTAGAGGACCAGCGCGGCACCCACGACCTGGCCGGACGCGTCGATCCAGCCGACCGACTCCGACCCCCACTCGGCCTTGACCTGCGCCCACGCGGGCGTCTGCAGGAAGGAGACGGAGGGTCGGCCGGCGACGAAGTCGAGGTGCTCCTCGCGGGTGATCGTGCGGACGGTCACGGGGGAGGGGCTCACCCGGTCGAAACTACCAGCGCGACGTCCGGGGAGCAGGGTCAGTTAGGCTAGCCTAAGCATCGCCACATACCGTCGTCGTCCCGCCCGGGGAGGAGAACCATGAGCGAGGTCCCACCGGTCTGCCGGGCCACCGTCGTGCGGAAGGTGCGGCTGTCCGCGCACCTCGTCACGGTCACGCTGCGGCCGGAGGACTTCACCTCCACCGGCGTGCCCGACGAGTACGTGCGGCTGATGATCGCCCCGGAGGGGGCCGAGCTCGCGATCCCCACCTACGACGAGAACTGGGTCATGCGGGTGCCCGAGGGCGCCGTCGAGCCCGCCGCCCGCGTCTACACGATCTCCGACCACCGGGTCGTCGACGGCGTGCCCGAGGTCGACATCGACATCGCGGTGCACGACCACGGCGTCGGTGCCGACTGGGTCAGGCGCTGCGTGCCGGGCGACGAGGTCGGGATGATGGTGCCGCACGGCCTGTACGCCGCGCCGGCCGACACCGCCTGGCAGCTCCTCGTGGCCGACGTCACCGGGCTCCCCGCGCTCGCCCGCATCCTGCGCGACCTGCGCCCCGGCCAGCGGGTCGAGGCGGTCGTGGTCCTCACCGACGACGGCGACCGCATCGCCCTGCCGAGCCCGGCCGACGTCGACGTGCGCTGGGTCGTCGTCGAGCGCGAG
This sequence comes from Aeromicrobium sp. REDSEA-S38_B2, assembly GCF_001628525.1. Classification (NCBI taxonomy): domain Bacteria; kingdom Bacillati; phylum Actinomycetota; class Actinomycetes; order Propionibacteriales; family Nocardioidaceae; genus Aeromicrobium; species Aeromicrobium sp. REDSEA-S38_B2. Next base: position 59,677 of record NZ_LUNH01000005.1, read on the forward strand.
ACCGACATCTGCGGCGCGCTCGAGTCGGCCGTGACCGAGCGTGGTCTGCCCGCCGCCGGCGAGGCGACCGACGACGTGCCGCTCAGTCGGTACGTGTGGCTGGCCGGCGAGGCGCGAGCCAGCCGCGCGGCCCGCAAGCTCCTGCGACGCACGCTCGACTGGCCGCAGACCGACTTCTACACCTGCGGCTACTGGCAGATCGAGGCCGAGAAGTGGAACGCCCGCTACGAGGAGGTCGCGGCGGAGGTCGGCGAGAAGGCCCGCCAGGCCTACCTCGAGCTGGCCGAGACCGACCAGGGTGCCTACCTCGACGCCATCGAGGAGATCTACGAGAAGGCCGGCCTCTAGCCGGCCGTGCTCCTGAGGTCCTGGCCCGTCAGGCGCCGCGGCCGCGCAGCGAGCGGACCAGGTGCGTGAGCTCCTGCATGCGGGTCAGGCGCGTGCCCACCAGGTAGGCCGCGGCACCGAGACCACCGGCCACGACGAGCGTCACGAGTGCACCGACGGGCTCGCCGCGGTCGAGCCCCACGGCGTCGAGGGCGGCCACGGAGCCGAGCATCGTGCCGACGGCCAGGGCCAGCGAGATCAGCAGCCGGACCGCGAAGACGCGCGTCTCGCGGTCGACCAGGCCGCCGAGCCGGCGTGACAGCAACGTCGCCGAGACGGTCGCGCCGACGGCGTAGGCGATGCCGAACGACAGTGCGAGCATCGGTGCCACGTGTCGCGGCTCCACGTCGTGGGTGAGGACGAGCGCGGCGACGATGTTGGTCGCGGCGACGACCAGCTGGACGAAGAACGGCGTCCGGGTGTTCTCGTCGGCGTAGAAGCCGCGCAGCACGAGGTAGTGGATGGTGAAGGCGACCATGGCCGGCGCGAACGCGGCGACGGCGAGGCCGATGGCGTCGGCGTTCGGGCGCAGGGTCGGCACGAAGCCGAGCACGCCGGCCGCCGACCAGCCGAGACACCCGACGGCGGCGGCGAGCGGCGCGATGATGGCGAGCGTGACCCGCAGGGTGCGCTGCAGCTCCAGCGCCATGCGGTCGTAGCGGCGCTCCGAGGCGAGGGCCGAGAGGGTGGGGATGATGGCCGTCGCGAGCGAGACCGTGATGACGCCGTGCGGCATCTGGCTCACCAGGAAGCCGATCTCGTAGACGGCCGACCCGGTGGCCGCGGTCCCCTCGCGCTCTCCGGCGAGCGTGCCCTTCACGCCGAGCCGCTGGATGACGATGAACGCGACCTGGTTGGCGGCGATGAAGCCGAGCGTCCAAACGCCGAGGCGCAGCGTGTGGCCGAGGCCCACGCCGCGGAAGTCGAACCGCGGTGCGTACCGGAACCCGGCCTGCCGCAGGAACGGCACGAGCACCAGCGTCTGCACGGCGATGCCGAGCGTCGCGCCGCCGCCGAGCAGCAACGCCTGGCCGGTGGAGAAGCCACCCTCGCCGCTCGAGGCGCCGTACAGCACCAGGTACACCGCCAGGGAGCCGATGGCCACCAGGTTGTTGACGATGGGCGCCCACATCATCGGCCCGAACTTCTGCCGCGCGTTGAGCACCTGCCCGACGAGCACGAACGCGCCGTAGAAGAACACCTGCGGCATGCACAGGTACATCAGCAGCTGCGCCGACTCGCGCTGCGCCTCGTTCCGGGCGGAGAACAGCTCCCCGTCGAACACCACGTGCATGATCAGGGGCACGAGGAGGGTGAGGGCCACTGCCGCGACACCCAGGACCAGCAGTCCGAGCGTGATGACGCGGTTGGCGTACGCGTCGCCACCGTCGGCGTCGTTGCGCATCGCCCGGACGAGCTGGGGCACGAGCACGACGTTGAACACGCCCCCGGCCACCAGGATGTAGAGCGCGTTCGGCACCGTGTTGGCGTTGTTGAAGAGGTCGGCGTTCAGCGCGGTGCCGATGGTCGCCGCGAGCATGAGCAGGCGGCCGAAGCCCGTGACCCTCGACACGACCGTGCCGATCGCCATGCCGGCACTCGCGCGGGCGACGTTGCGCTCAGCCATCGGTCGGGGTCTCCTCGGGGGTCGTGGCGGCGGCCCGTCGGCCACGCAGGAAGCGTCGGCCGAGCGCGAACAGGACGAACAGCCCCGCGGCGCCCATCAGCGCCCACAGGGCCACGCCCACCCGGCTCGACCGCACGTTGAAGGAGTCGGCGCGGCCCACCGCGGTCCCGTCGGGCGAGATCAGCTGCGCCGTCAACGTCGACGAGGTCTGGTCGCCGACGTCGACCTGCACCGTGACCGTGCGTCGCTCGCCGGCCTCCACCTGCACCGGGGCGACGTCGGGGATGCGCAGCGCGGGGTTGCTCGCGCTGATGCGCACGCCGACCCGTACGGCGGTGTCGGTGTCGTTGCTGACCGTGAGCGGGAAGCTCCCTTCGGCGCTGGAGAGCGTGATGGCGGGCGGACCCTCGACGGCGAGCCGGCCCAGCTCCGAGCGCACCCGACCGAGCGCGCCCGTGGCTGCGCGCAGCCCCTCGGCTCGGTCCGAGCGCCAGGCGGTCGACAGCAGACCCGCCGAGGTGCGGTCGGTGCGGGCGGCGAGGTCGTCGCCCTCGACGGCGAGGCCCGCCAGCACGCCCCCCTCGCGCGCCAGCTGCTCGACGGCCGTCACCTGCGCCTGCGAGAGCGGCCGCGCCTCCGCGGTGCTCGCGACGTCGCCTCCGTACGCGGCACGACGGGTCGTCATGAGGTCCTCGAGGTCCTCCGGCGAGACGAAGTCGGGGTCGAAGGCGCCCGCGAAAGCGTCGTCGTCGGTGTCGCCGGGGTTCCAGCGCGGGTCGACGAGCACGAACGCGTCCGCCTTGGACTCCGCGTCGCCGCTGCGCTCGAGCGACGCCAGCGCAGCCTCGCTGAGCAGCCGCTGGCGCAGCGTCGCCACCGTCGCGCCGCCGGGCACCCCGACGTCGAGCCCGGCGTCGACGAAGAGCGGTACCGGCCCGCTCTCGGACCGGAGGGTGACGACGGAGCCGAGCCGCGGCTCCCAGTCGGGCACGGCGTCGCGGGTGACGATGACGGGTCGGTCGCCGCTGCCGCGCACCTGGTCGATCAGCTCCGCCGTCGTGCCCCCTCGCGTCGGCCACGTGACGCGGCGACCCGACACCTGGAACTGCGCGAGGGCCGACGACGTCGCCCGCTCGATGGTGCCCATCAGCCGGTCGTGGGCGTCGGAGCGGCTGAGCGCCAGCCAGTCGGGCCGGGCGTAGCCGAGCGTCCACGTGGCGACCCGTCGCGAGAGGCCGGTGAGGTCTTCGACGAACGTGCGCGCGGCCTCCCGCTGAGCGTCGTCGAGACGCACGTCGCGCGGCAGGCGCCGACCCTCGGCCAGGTCGTCGACGGCCACCAGCAGGGCGGGGTCGAGCACGAGCGACGTGCCGCCCGAGGGCGCGGAGAGGGCCTGGTCGAGCAGGTTGCGGAGCTGGCCGCCCGGCGCGACGCGCTCGGCCAGACCGGGGGCGTCCATCCACGTGCCGGACGGGCCGAGGCGGTCGGGCAGCACGAACGGCCACACCAGGCCGCCCGGCACGCGCGTCGAGTCGCGGTCGAGGCGCGGCAGGAAGGTGGTGGCGCGGGCGATCGCGGCGTTGTCGCGCGTGCCGTCCTCGGCCGTCGCGAGCACCTGGACGCCCACCGGGTAGACGCCCTCGGCGTCGGAGACGCGCAGCTGCGCGTAGGGCACCCGCACGCGGAACGGTCGGGTGCTGCCGGGGGCGAGGGTGCCGACCTCGTCGATCGAGTCGAGCTCGACGACGCGCTCGCCGGTGTAGCTGGCCTGGCTCTCGACCGCGTCGCTCACCTGCTGGCGCGTGGTGAACGGCGTCCGCGCGATCACGAGGTAGGCCTGCGCCTTCGTCCAGCGCTCCTTGCCGCGGTTGGTGATCGTGCCGGTGAGCGTGACGGTGGCGCCGTCGCGCAGCTCCGTGGGGCTCACGCCGGTGATCCGCACGGCCACGTCAGGGTCGACGGCGGCCTGGGCGGGCGCGGCGACGGCGACCGTCAACGAGCCGCCGAGCAGCATCGCAAGGGCGCACGCGACCAGGCGGACCAGAGCTCCCGGGCCCGGACGCACACGTCGGGCCGGGTTCATCACCCGCCCATCGTAGTGGTCGGGCCCTACCGGTCCGGCCACCTCGACCGCGCGTGCTGCGGTCGTCGCAGCACGGCCCCGGGCCGCGCGGGTGCGGCGCACTACACTCGGGGCCCGTGTCCGCCCCCTCCTCGTCCTACGACGCCTCCGCCGTGCGCGCTGCCGCCGACGCGGTGTTGCGCGACCACCCCGTGCTCGCCGAGCTGGGCGGTCTGTTCGCGACAGCGGGTCACGAGCTGGCGCTCGTGGGCGGACCGGTGCGCGACGCGCTGCTCGGACGTCGGGTCAGCGACCTCGACCTGACGACGTCGGCCCGACCCGACGACGTCGAGCGTCTCGTCGCGGGTTGGGCGGACGCCGTGTGGGACGTGGGCCGCGAGTTCGGCACGCTCGGCCTGCGCAAGGGCGACGACCAGATCGAGATCACGACGTACCGCACCGACGCCTACGACCCGACGTCGCGCAAGCCGCAGGTGGCCTTCGGCGACACGCTGCAGGGCGACCTGTCGCGCCGCGACTTCACGGTCAACGCCCTCGCGCTGCGGCTGCCGTCGGCGGAGTTCGTCGACGAGTTCGGTGGACTCGGCGACCTCGCCGCCGGGGTGCTGCGCACGCCGGTGACGCCCGAGCAGTCCTTCAGCGACGACCCGCTGCGCATGATGCGGGCGGCCCGGTTCGTCGCGCAGCTCGGCTTCGAGGCCGACGCGGCCACGACGGCGGCGATGACCGCGATGGCCGAGCGGATCGAGATCGTGTCGGCCGAGCGGGTGCGTGACGAGCTGGTCAAGCTCGTGTGCGGGCGCGAGCCCGTGGCCGGGCTGCGGCTGCTCGTCGACACCGGCCTCGCCGAGCACGTGCTGCCCGAGCTGCCGGCACTGCGACTGACCGCCGACGAGCACCACCGCCACAAGGACGTCTACGAGCACTCGCTGACCGTGCTGGAGCAGGCCGTCGAGCTGGAGCACCGGCTCGAGCAGCGTCCCGACTTCGTCGTCCGGTTCGCCGCGCTGGTGCACGACATCGGCAAGCCGCGCACGCGTCGCTTCCTCGACGACGGCACGGTGACGTTCCACCACCACGACGTGGTGGGCGCCAAGATGACGCGCAAGCGCATGAAGGCGCTGCGCTTCAGCAACGAGCAGATCGCGCAGGTCGGCCTGCTCGTGGAGCTGCACCTGCGCTTCCACGGCTACGGCTCGGGGGAGTGGACCGACGCCGCCGTGCGCCGCTACGTCCGCGACGCCGGCGACCAGCTGGAGCGGCTGCACATCCTCACCCGCGCCGACTGCACCACCCGCAACCGGCGCAAGGCCCAGCGGCTGCAGCGCACGTACGACGACCTCGAGCGCCGCATCGAGCAGCTGGCCGCGCAGGAGGAGCTCGACGCCATCCGGCCCGACCTCGACGGCAACCAGATCCAGCAGCTCCTCGGCATCGGCCCGGGCCGCGAGGTCGGCGAGGCGTACCGGTTCCTGCTCGACCTGCGCCTCGACCGCGGACCGCTGGGCGAGGACCTCGCCGCCGAGGCGCTGCGCGCCTGGTGGTCGGCCCGGTCCGGACCTCCCCTCCCCGGCGGGGCGACGATCGGTCAGGACGCGCCGACCCGGCGGGCCTACCCTTGACCCCATGACTGCAGCGGGAGCCCTCTGATGGCCGGCGGACTGGTCGCCCTCCTCGACGACGTCGCCGCGCTCGCGCGCCTGGCGGCCGCGTCGGTCGACGACGTGGGTGCCGCGGCCGGCCGGGCCAGCGCCAAGGCGGCGGGCGTGGTCGTCGACGACGCCGCCGTCACCCCGCGCTACGTGCAGGGCCTCGACCCCAAGCGTGAGCTGTCGGTCATCGGGCGCATCGCGCGGGGCTCGCTGGTCAACAAGCTCGTCATCATCCTGCCCGCGCTGCTGCTGCTCAGCCAGTTCGTGCCGTGGCTGCTCACGCCGCTGCTCATGCTCGGCGGCGCCTACCTCTGCTTCGAGGGTGCCGAGAAGCTCTGGGAGAAGGTGGCGGGTCACGCGACGACCGAGGAGCCGCGCTCCGTCGGCGGCGCCGACCAGGAGAAGGCCGTCGTGAGCAGCGCCGTGCGCACCGACTTCATCCTCTCCGCGGAGATCATGGTCATCGCGCTCAAGGAGGTCACCGACGAGCCGTTCGTGTCGCGGGCGGTCATCCTCGCCGTCGTCGGCGTCGGCATCACCGCGCTGGTGTACGGCGTGGTCGCGCTGATCGTGAAGATGGACGACGTCGGTCTCGCCCTCACCGAGCGGTCGTCGTCGGCAGCACAGTCCCTCGGGCGGGGGCTCGTGAAGGCGATGCCGAAGGTGCTGGCCACGCTGGCCGCCGTGGGTGTCGTGGCCATGCTGTGGGTCGGCGGGCACATCCTGCTGGTCGGCACCGACGACCTCGGGTGGCACGCGCTCTACGACCTGGTCCACCACGTCGAGGAGGCCGTGCACGACGCGGTCGCCGGCGGCCTCGGGTCCGTCCTGGCGTGGCTGACGAACACGTTCTTCTCCGCCCTGCTCGGGCTCGCGGTCGGCGCGGTGGTGGTCACCGCGCTGCACCTCGTGCCCCGCCGCAGGCCGCACTGAACGGCACGGTCGCAGGCGGCACTGAACGGCATGGTCGCAGGCGGCACTGAACGGCACGATCGTCCAGGTCCGACCCCCTCCGGTGGTCGAGGCGTCTTCCGACGTCGCTAGGGTCCCGTCTGGGAAGATCCACCAACATTCGGGAGACCATCGTGACCATCCGTCGCACGTGCACCGCCGCCGTCGCCACCCTCGCCCTGCTGGGCCTCGCTGCCTGCGGGTCCGACGATGAGCCGCAGGCCGAGTCGAGCAGCTCGGCCTCCGCGAGCTCCTCGCCCAGCGCCGAGGCGACCGAGGAGCCGACGTCGACCGAGGGTGCGCCCGCCTGGGCCAAGCCCGTCACCACGCCCGGCACGAAGATCGGCACCGTGAAGGCCGGAGACGTGACCGTCGACGTCTACCAGGTCGGTACCACCAAGGCCACGAAGACCGGCAACTTCGTGGACCCGAAGGACAACAAGCCGATCATCGCCGTGGGTGACGAGATCGTGTTCGTCAACTACGTCGTCACCAACACCGGCGACCCCGTCGACCTCGGCTCCTCGCTCGTCGACGTCTCGGCGCGCTACGTCGACTGGCCGTACCTGCAGGGCATGGACGGCATCACCGACAACGACCTCTACGAGGCGCAGGACGTCCAGACCTCCGGCGTCGCCCCCGGCGCCTTCGTCGAGCCCTCCGTCTACACCCTCGGGAAGGGTGAGACGTTCTCCTACGGCGAGAACTTCCGCTACGAGAAGGGCACGAAGCTCGAGGTCAAGGTCACCTACACCCCCGTCGACGCCGAGGGCGAGCTGCTCCACGACGACCGCGTCGAGGGCGAGGGCTCGGCGACGATCTCCTGACCCCCCAAGCGGTAGGTAGCGCGCGGAATGCGGACCAGCGGTAGGTTGCGCGTGCCACGAGGGACGCAGACCGCGCGCCACCTACCGCCTGGCCGGGGGAAGAGGGCGGGGACCGGCCGGCGAGAGCCGAGGCGCCAAGGTCATGGCACGAGCCACGGGAAGCGTGAGGGAGTCGGTCGCTGCGCCGAACGTGGGCGCAGGACCGTCGTAGCCGCGCTCGACCAGAGCCTCGTGGATCCGACGGATCATCGTCCGGGGCATGGCGTACAGCTCGCGGGTGATCTGCACGTAGGCGGCGTCGAGCGAACGGATCCGTCGGTACCGGTCGATGTCGGCCACGTACTGGTGTCGGTCGACCTGGTGGTGCAGGCCCTCGTACTCCGCGGCCAGACGCCAGGTGCGCCACCACCAGTCGACGATCGCCACGAGTCGATCCCTGTCGCGTACCTCGGCGTTCGACTCGGGGCGGGGCAGGCCTGCGGCGTGCATCCAGGTACGGATCCTCGACTCCTGCGGTGATCTCGAGCCCGGGTCCAGCAGCGGCCACACCCACCACGCCTCCGGCACGCCCTCGCGCCAGTGGTCCCTCGTGCAGAACTGCCGGAACCGCTCGGTACCCACTCCGTGCTCACGCCGCAGCCAGTCGCCGGCCGCCACGGCGTCGAGCAACGAGAGCGTGCGACACGCCTCCATCCAGGCCGCCAGCGGGGAGACGAGGCGACCGCGATGCTCCGGCATCACGTCCGTGCGATGGATGAAGACGTCCGGAGACGTGCGGTGCAGGTCGCGGGCCACGACGAGCTGCAACGGCCGATGCGGTCCGATGTCGAGTCCGAGCTGTTGCAGCCGGGTGACTCCGGTGAGGCAGGCATCGTCCGGTGCGTACAGGAGGGCAGCCTGGTGCCAGTCGGGTTCGGACATGACGTGCGTGCGCACGACCCACACGCGCGGCAGGAGTCGGCGGTAGGCAGCGCCGCGCAGTCGGTCGTGGGTGACGCCGACGGCGGCCGCGTCGTCGACGTGGAACGGTCCGCGGAGGAGGGCCTCGGGAATCTGGGCTGGTCTGGGCATGCGTCCACTCGACCGCGCGGCGAGCGGCAGGCACAGGCCGCGACGGCTGGCTGTGGACGGCGGGTCCGCAAGCACGGGCCGGCGTCATCGGCGGTGGATGAAGCGCGGTGTCGCAGCCTTGGAGCGCGCGAGACCTACCGGAGCGCGGAGTTCCGCGTCCTACCTACCGCTGAGGGGGAGAGCGCGGCCGGCACGGATAGGCTGACGGGGTGATCGACGCCAGGCTCCTGCGAGACGACCCCGAGTCCCTCCGAGAGGCGCAGCGGCGCCGCGGGGAGGACCCCTCCCTCGTTGACGCGCTCGTCGCCGCCGACGAGCGACGTCGCTCGACCATCGCCGCGTTCGAGGCGCTGCGCAGCGAGCAGAAGTCGATGGGCAAGCAGGTCGCGCAGGCGCAGGGCGAGGAGAAGCAGGCGCTCCTCGCGCGCACCAAGGAGCTCAGCGCGCAGGTCAAGGCCGCCGACGCCGACCAGACCGCGGCCGGCGAGGAGTTCACGACGCTGCTCAAGGCGCTGCCCAACCCGGCACCCGACGCCCCGCCCGGTGGCGAGGACGACTTCGTGGTCCTCGAGGAGGTCGGAACCCCCCGCGACTTCGCGGCGGAGGGCTTCGAGCCGCGCGACCACCTCGAGCTCGGCACGCTGCTCGGCGCGATCGACGTCGAGCGCGGCGCGAAGGTGAGCGGCTCGCGCTTCTACTTCCTCACGGGTGTCGGCGCGCAGCTCGAGCTCGCGCTCACCCAGCTGGCCATGTCGAAGGCCGCCGAGTGGGGCTTCACCCCCATCATCCCGCCCGCGCTCGTCAAGCCGCAGGCCATGGAGGGCACCGGGTTCCTCGGCCAGGCAGCCGACGACGTCTACCACCTCGAGAAGGACGACCTCTACCTCGTGGGCACGTCGGAGGTGCCGCTCGCGGCGTACCACTCCGACGAGATCCTCGACGGCCCGCGCCACTACGCCGCGTTCAGCCCCTGCTTCCGGCGCGAGGCCGGCTCGCACGGCCGCGACACGCGCGGCATCGTGCGCGTGCACTGGTTCGACAAGGTCGAGATGTTCGTCTACACCTCGCTCGAGGAGTCCTACGCCCAGCACGAGCGCATCCTCGGCTTCGAGAAGCAGTGGCTCGACCTGCTCGAGCTGCCCTACCGGGTCATCGACGTCGCCGCCGGCGACCTCGGCCTCTCGGCGGTCCGCAAGTTCGACTGCGAGGCGTGGATCCCCACGCAGGGCAAGTACCGCGAGGTCAGCTCCGCGTCGAACTGCACGCAGTTCCAGGCCCGGCGCCTCGACATCCGCAACCGGCTCGACGACGGCGGCACGGAGCCGACCGCCACCCTCAACGGCACGCTCTGCGCCATGCCGCGCATCATCGTCGCGCTGCTCGAGAACGGGCAGCAGGCCGACGGCTCGGTGCGTCTCCCCGCGGCGCTGCACCCCTTCCTCGGCGAGGTCCTGCAGCCGGTCGGGGCGCGCGCATGACGAGCTGGCGTCCGAAGATCGTCGCGCTCGACGTCGACGGCACGATGGTCGACTGGGAGAACCGGATGACCGACACGGTGCGCGAGGCCGTGCACGCCATCAAGGACTCCGGCGTCCACGTCGTCATCTCCACCGGTCGGGCCATCCCCGGCGTGCTCGACGCGGCCCGCAACCTACGCCTCGACGACGGCATTGCCGTGGCCAGCAACGGGGCCGTCGTGCACACCTACTCGCCCGTCGAGGTCGTGCACACGGTCACCTTCGACGCCAGCGAGGCCGTGCGCCGCGTGCTCGAGCACATCCCCGACGCGCTCGTCGCCGTCGAGGAGGTCGGCACGGGGTACCGGATCAGTGCGCCGTTCCCGGAGTGGGAGATCGACGGCACCGTCACCATCCAGACGGTCGACGAGCTCGTGGCCGAGCCGGTCACCCGCGTCATCATCCGCGCCCCCGAGCACGACGTCGAGGAGTTCGGCCGGCTCGTGCACGGGCTCGGCCTCAACGAGGTGAACTACAACATCGGCTACACGGCGTGGCTCGACATCGCCCCTGACGGCGTCTCGAAGGCGTCCGGCCTCGAGGTCGTCTGCGAGCGGCTCGGCGTCGACCGGGCCGACGTGCTCGCCGTCGGTGACGGCATGAACGACTACGAGATGCTGCGCTGGGCCGGACGCGGCGTCGCGATGGGCCAGGGCTCGGACGAGCTGAAGGCCGTCGCCGACGACGTCACCGGCACGGTGCTCGAGGACGGGCTGGCCACCGAGCTGCGCCGCTGGCTGTAGGTCGTCTCAGGCGAGGCGCGCGGCGTCGAGCGTGTCGAACGCGTCGAGGACGTCGTCGACCGTCGGCACCCGGCGGGGGCTGGGCGCGACCTGCACGTCGGCCTGGGCGGCCTCGGCGCGGGCCCGGCGCAGGTGACGCTTGATGGTCGACGTCGAGCAGCCCAGCCGCTCGGCGAGCTGCTGGCAGGTGTCCTTCGGGTGCGTGGTGCGCGCCGTGAGCACCGCCTCGTGGCTCACGGGGCCGGCGCCGCTGCGGGCGGGGCCGTACGAGCCGGTGGGTGTGGCGTCGACGACGATGCCGAGGCTGTCGCGGATGGCGGCGCGGTCGGCCTCGGTGGTGCAGGCGACGAAGCCGGACACGTCGACCTCGACGACCGCGCGGTAGAGGCAGTCGACGAGCATGGGGCAGCCGGCGCAGCGGCGGTGCGCCTGCGCCAGCACCTCGCCCATCCCGGCGCGGCTGGCCGCGTCGAGCTCGTGCGCGCCGAGGTACAGGCGCTCGTCACGGAAGACGGGCTCCCGGGTGCACGGAGGCGCGTCGATGTCGGTCACGATGGTCATGGGTCCCTCTCCCGTTCGCATCCTTTGGCGACACCCTAGAGGTACATGCCTCCCGTGGGAGCCGATTGCGACGAATCGGTACTTTGGTCACCTTCGGTGCCGTTTGACTGCGGAAGTGCCAGCCTCATGTTCTGGAACTGCGCCTGGGCCTGCACCTGCTGCGCGTAGAGCGCGGCCTGGATGCCGTGGAACAGCCCCTCGAGCCAGCCGACCAGCTGTGCCTGGGCGATCCGCAGCTCCGCGTCGGAGGGCGCCTCGTCCTCGAACGGCAGGCTGAGCCGCTGCAGCTCGGCCACCAGCTCCGGCGCGAGCCCGTCCTCGAGCTCCTTCACCGACTGGCGGTGGATCTCGCGCAGACGGACGCGGCTGGCGTCGTCGAGCGGGGCGGCCTTCACCTCCTCGAGCAGCTGGCGGATCATGCCGCCGATGCGCATGACCTTCGCCGGCTGCTCCACCAGGTCGCCCAGCGCGGTGCCACGCTGCTGCGGCTCGACGTCGCCTCCGGGCGCCGCCGAGCCGTGCACGGGGGAACCGTCGGGGCCGATCACCTGGGGCGGGATCGCGGACTCACGGGGAGCATCAGTCATGTCTCCACCCTAGGAGAGCACGCCGACACGCACCCCTCGGCCGCGCGTCGCTCAGAGCGTCAGCAGCACCTTGCCGGTGTGCGAGGAGTCCTCGAGCAGCTGGTGGGCGTCGCGCACCTGCTCCAACGGCAGGCGTGCGTGGATGATCGGGCGCACGGTGCCCTCGGCCACCAGGGGCCACACCTGCGCGACCATCGCCGACACGATCGCCGCCTTCTCCTGCGTCGGCCGTGCCCGCAGCGACGTCGCCATGACCGCTGCACGCTTCATGAGGAGCCGGTTGAGGTTCAGCTCGCCCTTGACGCCGCCCTGCAGGCCGATGACGACCAGCCGGCCGGCCGTGTTCAGGGCGCGGACGTTCTGGTCGAGGTACTTCGCGCCGATGATGTCGAGGATGACGTCGGCCTTGAGCCCCGCCTCGTCGAGTGCGTCGACGAAGTCGGTCTCGCGGTAGTTGACGACCAGGTCGGCGCCGAGGTCGCGGCAGAAGGCCGCCTTCTCCTCGCTGCCGACGGTGACCACGACCCGCGCGCCGAACGCCTTCGCCAGCTGGATCGCCATCGTGCCGATGCCGCTCGCGCCACCGTGCACCAGCAGCGTCTCGCCGTGCTGCAGCTTGGCCATCATGAACACGTTCGACCAGACGGTGGCCGCGACCTCCATGAGTCCGGCCGCGTCGACGAGGTCGATGTCGCGCGGCGCCATCGCGACCTGCCCGACCGGCACCGCCACGTACTCCGCGTAGCCACCACCGGACAGCAGCGCCACGACGTGCTCGCCGACCGTGTACTCGCTGACCCCCTCGCCCAGCGCGACCACGTCGCCCGAGCACTCCAGGCCCAGCACGTGCGTCGCACCCTCCGGCGGGTCGTAGAACCCCTGCCGCTGCATCAGGTCGGCCCGGTTGATGCCTGCTGCGGTGACCCGCACCAGCACCTCGCCGGGCCCCGGCTCAGGCGTCTCGACGTCGACGACCTGCAGGGCCTCGACCCCACCCGGCTCCGGAACCACGACAGCACGCATGCGTCCGAGGCTAGCCGCGCCGTCTCGGGTCCGCCTCGGCGGTCACGGGTCGGACGGGGGTGACGGGCAGGCGGGGCGACTCGTCGTGCTGCTGCGCTGCCTCGGGGGTCTCGTCCTGCTGGTGCGCTGCCTGTGAGGTCTCGTCGTGCTGGTGCGCTGCCTGCGGGGGTCTGGGCTTGCCGCTGCGCTGCCTGCGAGGGTCTCGTCGTGCTGGTGCGCTGCCGCGGCTTCCGCTGGGGGTGGTCTCCGAAAGGGCCTCGACCGGGCGGCTGGGCGGTCGGCGGCTCGGGTTCTCGGGCTGCGGCTCCCGCTGTGGACGCAATCTTCTGCGTTCGTGCGTCGGAGGTCGAAGGCTCCTGCGTTTGCTACGGGATCCCGTCGTGAACGCAGAAGCGTTGGACCTCAAGCGCACAAAGGAAGAATCGTGGGTGCCCTTGGGGGTGGGGTGGGCAGCGCTTCTCCCTTCTCGTGGCACGGTCCACGAGAAGGGAGAATCTCTGCCACGTCTGACCCCGTCGGCGGTGGATCTGCCACCTGGACAGCGCTGGGAAGGTGGCAGATCCACCGCCGACGGCGATTCGGTGGCAGACCCACCGCTCGACCCGCAAGACCAACGCACAGCCCGAGACCCAAGACCAGCGCGGTCGCGAGCTGCCCGCTCGAGGCCCTTTCGGAGCGCAGGACGAGTCGAAGCCGCGCCAGCGCAGCCCCACCCGATCACGAAGCCGCGCCGGCGCAGCCCCACTCGAGACAGAAGCCGAGCCGACGCAGCCGCAGGACGAGAGCTCGCGCGCAGAGCCACCCCACCCACTGGACAGGCGGGCCCCCGCACCCCGCCCTAGCGTGGACGTCGTGAGTCGACGCGTCCGTCTGGTGCTGCCCCACCAGCTGTTCCTGAAGCACCTGGAGGCGCCGTCGGGCACGACGTTCGTGCTGGTCGAGCACGACCTGCTCTTCCGGCAGTACGCGTTTCACGCGCAGAAGCTGGTGCTGCACCGGGCGTCGATGGAGCGGTTCGGGGAGCGGCTCGCGGACGCCGGTCACGAGGTCGTGCGGGTGCGGACCGACGGGCGGACGACGAGCCGGGCGGCGCTGGCGCGTGAGCTGCGGTCGGGCGACGAGGTGAGCGTGTACGACGTCGTCGACGACTGGCTCGAGCGCGACCTCGAGGCGTGCGCCGACGACGTGGGCGTCGAGCTGGAGTGGCTGGAGACGCCCTGCTTCCTCACCACGCGCGAGCAGGTGCGCGAGCAGCTCGGTGGCAAACGTCCACGCATGCAGCACTTCTACGCGTGGCAGCGGCAGCGTCTCGACGTCCTCGTCGACGGCGACCAGCCCGTCGGCGGGAAGTGGTCGTTCGACGAGGACAACCGCAAGAAGCTGCCGAAGAGCGTCGACGTGCCCGACGTGACACGACCCGAGCGGACGGACGTGGTCGACGACGCGATCGCCTGGGTCAAGCAGGCCTTCCCCGACGCGCCCGGCGACATCGACGCGTTCGCGTGGCCCACCGACCACGACGAGGCCGCCGCGATGCTCGAGCAGTTCGTCGAGGAGCGGCTCCAGACCTTCGGCCCCTACGAGGACGCGATCACGACCCGGTCGGCGACCGTGTTCCACTCGGTCCTCACCCCGGCCCTCAACATCGGCCTGCTCACCCCGGCGCAGGTGCTGGACCGGGTGCTCGCGCACGCCGACGACCACGACGTGCCGCTGGCGTCGCTCGAAGGCTTCGTCCGCCAGGTGATCGGGTGGCGCGAGTACATGCGCGGCGTCTACGTCACGCACGGACGGCGGATGCGCAGCACCAACCACCTCGGCCACACGCGGTCGCTCGCGAGCGGCTGGTGGGATGCGACGACGGGCCTGGCGCCGGTCGACGTCGTGCTCGAGCGTGTCCTGGAGAGCGGCTACGCGCACCACATCGAGCGGCTCATGGTCGTCGGCAACGCGATGTGCCTGATGCGCATCGACCCCGACGACGCCTACGAGTGGTTCATGGCGCTGTTCGTCGACGCCTACGACTGGGTGATGGTGCCCAACGTGTACGCGATGAGCCAGTTCGCGGCGGGTCCGCTCGTCACCACGAAGCCGTACGTGTCCGGGTCGGCGTACCTGCGCCGCATGTCCGACCTGCCGAAGGGCGACTGGTGCGAGGCGTGGGACGGCCTCTACTGGACGTTCGTCCGCGACCACCTCGACGTCTTCGCGACCAACCCGCGCTCGCGCATGATGGCCCGCTCCTACGAGGGCATGGAGCCTGCGACGAAGGCCGCGCACACCCGGGCCGCCGCGCCGTTCCTGCGCGACTGACGCCCGGCTTTGCAGGGCTCACCGGCACCCGAAGGTGGTCGGGAACCGGTCTCATCCCGCTCTCAGTCCGCCCCTGTCACACTGGACGGCATGCGTGTGGCGGCTGTGCAGGTGGCGTCGACGATCGACTCCACCGCGAACCGGGACCTCGTCGAGGCCCGCCTGGCCGCGCTCCCCGCCGGCCTCGACCTCGTCGTCCTTCCCGAGGCGACCATGCACGACTTCGGTCCAGTCGACCACGACCTCGCCGCGGTCGCCGAGCCGCTCGACGGACCCTTCGTCGCGACGCTGGCCGCGCAGGCCCGTCGTCTGGGCGCGACCGTCGTGGCCGGCATGTTCGAGCAGACCGACGACCTGCCCTACAACACGCTCGTGGTGCTGGGCGCCGACGGCGACCTGCGCGCCACGTACCGCAAGATCCACCTCTACGACTCCTTCGGCTACACGGAGTCCTCGCGGCTGCGCGGCGGCGACGTCGAGCCGGTGGTGGTCGACGTCGCGTCGGCCGACGGCTCGTCGACGTCGGTCGGGCTCATGACCTGCTACGACCTGCGGTTCCCCGAGCTGGGTCGCGCCCTCGTCGACGCCGGTGCCGAGCTGCTCGCCGTGCCCGCCGCGTGGGTGGCGGGCGAGCACAAGCTGCACCACTGGCGCACGCTGCTCACCGCCCGAGCGGTGGAGGACGTCGTACCCGTCGTCGCGGCCGCGCAGGGCGGCGAGCGGTACACCGGGCACTCCCTCGTCCTCGACGCGTGGGGCACTACCCTCGCCGAGGGGGATGCAGGAGAGGACGCCGTGGTGACCGCCGAGATCGACCCCGCCGACGTCGCGCGAGCGCGCGAGGTCAATCCGTCACTCGCCAACCGACGGATGGGTCAGCGGTGAGTCGCACGCACGCCACGAGCAGCGGCGGACGCCGTCGGCTCGACGCCTCGGTACCCGTCGACTACGACGTCCCGGTCCGTCAGCCGCGTCTGGAGTCGCCGACCGCCACCCGGTACGCGTTCGCGGCCACGATCGTCGCGTGGGTCGTGGGCGTGCTGGCCGCGGGCTCGTCGCTCGTGGCGGTCGCGCACCCGCAGTGGATCGAGCGGGTGGGTGCGGCGCTGCTGCTCGTCGTGTTCAGCATCGGCCTGACGCACCGCGGCGGTGGCCACATGCGCATCTGGACGGTCGCGTCGTCGGTGCTGGCCGTGGCGGCGGTGGCGACGGGCGTGAACCTGCTCGTGGCCTCGGCGGCGGCGGTGTCGGCGATCCTCGCGAGCGTGTGGGCGGTGGTCGCGACGAGGCCGGCACGCACCGCCGTGGGTGCGGTCAAGGAGTTCGCGATCGCGCTGGTGGTGGCGTTGAGCGGCACGGTGGCGGTGGCGGCGTGGAACGCGCCGGTGGCCTACCAGCGGTTCAACCTCGTGGTGCTGGCTGCGTCGCTGACGGTGGCGATCGCGTTCGTCTGGAACCTCGGCGCCGGTCTGCACGGGCTCGGCAAGCAGAACCTGGCGATCATCTCGGGCGTCGCGATGGTGCTGGTGGTGCTGCTGGCGTACTCCAGCGTGGTGCGCACGCACGGTTCGGAGTCGTTGGTGGAGGGCATCTCGAACGCTGTCACGTGGATGCGGGAGACGGTCGGCGGGGTGCCCCGGCCGGTCGAGGTCTTCATCGGCTTCCCGGCCCTGATCGTCGGGGTGTCGTTGCGGTCGAAGCGGCGCGACGGCTGGTGGGTGCTGGTGTTCGCGGTGCTGGGCACGGGCGTGCTGACGACGTCGCTGGTGTCGCCGGGCGCGTACCCGTCGTACATCGCGCTGTCGACGGCGTACTCGGTGGTGCTGGGCGTGCTGGTGGGCCTGGTGGCGCGGTTCCTGCTGGTGCGCGAGCGCGGGTCGCGGTCGTCGCGGGTGCTGATGCCGACGCTGCGCTCGGAGCCTGGCCGGATCGCGCCGCTGAAGTAGTGCGAGAATCGGCGGTGGCGCCGCCCCGGTCCTGACCTGGCGGCTGCCGTGGAGGGGTGCCGGAGTGGCCGATCGGAACCGCCTTGAAAGCGGTCGTAGCGAGAGCTACCGCGGGTTCGAATCCCGCCCCCTCTGCCACCGGCGCGCAGCGCCCACTCGCAGAGGGCTCCGGATTCGAGGAGGAGCCGCTGGGGGCACCTCCCGCTTGCGGGGGCGGAACGAGCGGCGACGGAGTCCCGCCCCCTCTGCCACCGGCGCGCAACGGGCCCACGCTGAGCCGTTGCCGAGTGGTCTCGATACGCGGCCAGCGGGAACTGCCGGAGGCTCTATCTCTTGAGTGTGACGTTTCGGGCCCCGAACACCACGAATCGGGCCCCAAACGTCACACTCAGCGGGGTAGGGCAGACTGAAGGACCTCATGACCACCTACCGCCTCGACCGCGCCCCCGCTCTCGCCGTGGTGGGGGTCGTCGTGGTCGTCGCGGCGGTCACGGGCTTCGTCGCGTTCGTGGCGACGTCGGCGCTCGCGGGGGTGGTCACGGTGCTGCTGCTCCTCGCGGCGGTGGTGCTCGTGGCGCGTCCGCCCGTGGTGGCGAGGCTCGACGCGCACGGCATCCGCACGCGCCGGGCGCGGGAGCGCTGGGTCGACGTCGCCGACGTGTCCGTGCGCGACGGCATGCTGCTGCTCGCGCTGGGCGAGGAGGGGGCGGACCAGAAGGCGCTGCGGCTCTCGCTCGCGACGGTGGGCGCGCGGGCGCCGGAGCTCGTGCGCGAGGTGTACGACCGGCTGAACACCGCGCACGGCTACCGTCGCTTCGAGTGACACCGGTCGCCCCGTCCGTCGAACGGTAGGTTCGTCCCGTGCCCTCGACGTCGAAGCCACGCTCCCACTACGCACGCGGCCACCAGCGGCGCGCGGAGGTCGTCGCGGCCACGGTCGAGGTGATCGAGCGGCAGGGCATCGAGGGCGTCACCCACCGGTCCGTGGCTGCTGCCGCGGGGGTGCCGCTGTCGACGACGTCGTACTTCTTCGACTCCCTGGACCACCTGATCGGCGAGGCCGTCACCAAGATCGCCGAGGACGTCGTTGCCGGTGCCGACGCGCTCATCGTGCAGCTGCGGGACGCCGAGGGCGGTTCTCGACGCGAGGTCGTGGAGCGGCTCATCGAGCTGATGTCGGTGCAGCGTCCCGGTCCGCTGGTCGCCCAGTTCGAGGCCTACCTCGCCACCACGCGCCGACCGGAGCTGCGGGCGGCGGTGCAGCGCATCGTCGGCGTGTACGAGGACACCGCCGTCGCCGTGTTCGAGGCGCTGGAGGTCGACGAGCCGCGGCTGGCCGCGCGTCAGCTCGTGGCACTGCTCGACGGACTCGCCCTGCTCTCGGTCGCGGCGCCGCGGCCCGACGACACCGAGGTGCGCCGCGACGCGTTGCGGCGGCTCGCGGCCGTGCATCTCGGCCCCGACTGGGAGTGAGCGGTCAGCCCAGCACGAGCAGGCTGATCGCCACGTACTGGCACGTCCAGGCGGCGATCGTGAACGCGTGGAAGACCTCGTGGAAGCCGAACCACGCCGGCGCGGGGTCGGGCCGCTTCGTCGCGTAGACCACGGCGCCGAGGGTGTAGAGCACGCCGCCGGTGGCGATGAGCACGCCCGCGGCGACGTCGACGCCGAACACGCTGCCGATGAACGGCGCGATGCTCCACCCGAGCACCACGTAGAGCAGGGTCGACAGCCACCGCGGCGCGTCGATCCACAGCAGCCGGAAGCCGACGCCGAGCGCGGCGCCCACCCACACGACGGTGAGCACGGTGGCGCGCTGCCAGTCGTCGAGGGCGGTCACCGCGATAGGGGTGTAGCTGCCGGCGATGATCAGGTAGATGTTCGCGTGGTCGGCCCGCTTCAGGCGACGTTCGACGACGGGCGACCACCGGCCGAGGTGGTAGGTGGCGCTGGTCGCGAACAGCACGAGGCCGGTGAGCCCGTACACGGCGCTCGCCCAGCCGGTGTCGGCCGCGGGGGCGAGGGCCACGAGCACGATGCCGGCTGCGAGCACGAGCGGGGTGGCCGTGGCGTGCAGCCAGCCGCGCAGCCGAGGCTTCGCCACCCGCGCGACGACCTCGGCCACTGGCACCCCGCCGCCTGCGGCACGAGGAGTGCTGGACGACCGGTCAGCCACGAGGGTTCTCGGCCAGGCGTGCGGAGACGTGCCGCCGAGCGGCCTTCGACTCGGGCAGGAACGTCACGGCCGGGAACACGTGGAACCCGCCCGCGGCCTCCACCAGCGAGACGTCGACACCGGCACGACCCGCACGCTCAGCCAGGTCGCGGCAGTCCTGCAGGAACAGGTCCCGGTCACCGACGACGAGGGTGGTCGGGGGCAGCTCGTCGAGGTCCGCGAACCCGGGGCTCACGAGAGGGTCGCGCGGGTCGGTGCCGCCGGCCCAGAGCCGCCCGGCGTGCTGCAGGCCAGGCACGGCGAGGGACGGGTCGCGCGGCTCCACCTGGCCGACCCCGGGGTTGGACATCGTCACGTCGAGCCAGGGCGCGACGAGCACGAGGTGGTCGGGGACGGTCCTGCCCTGGTCGCGCAGGGCGAGCGCGGTGGCGAGCGCGAGGCCACCGCCGGCGGAGTCGCCCGCCCACACGACCCGTGGCCCGTACCTGGCGCGCACCGCGGCGTCGACGTCGAGCATCAGCGGTACGACGGTGGCGGCGGTGCCTGCCGGGGCGAGCGGGTACAGCGGCGCGACGACGCGCGCGTCGTTCTCGGTCGCCAGCGCGGCGATGAGGTCCCAGTGCTGCACGACTGGCGGGTTCACGTACGCGCCGCCGTGCACGTAGACGATGGTGCGGCGGGGGTCGGGACGTCGGGAGTCGACCACCTCCAGGCACCGCACGTCGGCGAGGGTCGTCTCGCGGAACCCGTACCGAGCCGAGTGGCGCCGGCGTGGCGCCGGCACGCCACGCGCGCCGTTGCGCCGACGGTCGTGCTCCGTCTGCTCGGCCGACCCCAGCACGCGCTTGGTGCCGCGCGCGGCCAGGACCTGGCAGACGAGGCGCATCCGCCATGACGGGGAGGAGCGCAGGAGGATGGTGTCCATGGACTCATCCTAGCGAACATCGGACACTTGTCCGATGTTCGCTAGGATCGACTCATGGACGAGTCCTCCCTGCACGAGCGGCTGCTGGAGTCCGCCGTCGCCACCGTCGCCGAGCTGGGTTGGCGCGACGCGGCCGTGGAGCCGCTGTGCGCTCGCGCCGGGACCACGCCGGCGGCCTTCTACGCCGAGTTCGCCACGCTCGACGACCTCTTCGTCGCCCTCTACCGCCGCGAGGCCCGCGACCGGGTCGCGGCGATCGACCGCAGCCTGCGACGGCTCGTGTCGCGGCGTCGGCGGCAGGCCGGTGCTGGTGCGCCGGTGGAGCCCGCCTCCGCGGTGGCCGCCGTGGCCGACGCGGTGGGCGCGGAGCTCTCGGACCGTCGCTGGTGGCTCGTCAGCACCGAGTACATGCTCCGCGCCGTGCGCCACCCCGACGTCGGGGGTGAGTACCTGCGGGTGCGACGCGAGGTCCACGAGCAGGTTGTGGACGTCGTGGGACGGGCCGTGGCCGACCTCGGCCTCGTGCTGCAGGTCGAGGTCGACCGGCTCGTCGAGCTCGGCATCGTGCTGCACCGCGGCGTCGTCGGGCAGAGCCTGCTCGACCCTGTGGCGACGTCGGCGACCGACCTCGACCGGCTCGTCTGGGAGGCGCTGGTGGTCCCGGCGGCTGCCGCCGACGGGCCTCGGCCGACGTGGGCTCAGCGGGTGGGCGTGGAGGTGGCGAACGCGTCGACGAACGCGAGGTCGTAGGAGCCGGCGTCGGTGCCGAGACCCTGTGCCACCTGCGCCGCGACGGCGCAGCCCAGTCGAGCCGACTCCTCCGCGGAGCGACCCGCGGCGCGCCCGAGGACGAAACCGGCGGAGAACGCGTCGCCGCAGCCCGTGGTGTCGACGACGTCGATCGCGAACGCCGGCACCTCGACCACCTCGTCGGCCGTCACCACCACGGCCCCGCGTTCGCCGGCTGTCGCCGCGACGCAGCCGACACCCTTCTGCAGAAGGGCGCGTGCACCCTCGACCAGGTCGGTGGTACCGGTGAAGCCGAGCACCTGCTCGTCGTTCGGGAGCAGCACGTCGCAGTGCGGGAGCGCGTCCTGGATCCACTCGAGCATGCCCGGGTCGCCGGGTGCGAGCACGTCGATCGACGTCGTGATGCCCGCGGCGCGAGCGGCGGCCAGCAGCTCGCCGGCGGCGGGACCGCCGACGAACTCGGGTCCGCCCAGGTGGAGGTGGTCGACGCCCGCGAGGTCGGCGACGTCGGGCAGGGTGAACCCGCCGTTCGCGCCGATGACGTGCCACGCCGGTCGGTCGCCGTTCGGTCGCACGGGGATGACGGAGGCCGACGTCTGCTCCGTGGGGTGGGTCGCGAGGCCGGCGACGTCGACGCCCTCCTCCTCCAGCAGCGCGCGCAGGGTGCGGCCCGCCGCGTCGTCGCCGACCGCGCCGTAGGACCGCACGTGCGCGCCGAGGCGGCTCAGCACCAGGGCGGCGCCGCCGGCGGTGCCGGCGGCCGACAGCCGGATCGACTCCACGAGCTGGCCCTCGGAGCCCTCCGGCACGGACTCGATGCCGACGGCGTGGGCGTCGAGCACGTGCACGCCGACGGCGGCGACGGTGACGGGGGTGGGGGACGAGGTGCTCATGGGTTCTCCTGGACGGTTCCGTAGTGGCGCTCCAGCGCCTGGGTGATGACCGCGAGTTGCTGCTCCTCGGTCAGGGGCACGGGCTCGGACACCTGGCTCACGCGCAGCAGCAGCTCGGCGAGCCACTCGACGAGCAGGGCGTGGTCGACGGCCGGCGTGCCGAACGTGGCGTACGGGGCGACGCGGATCTCGCCGCCGAGCAGGATCTGCTGGTAGTGCAGCACCGGCATCGACCCGAAGCGCGCGGGGGCGCACGCCACGGCGGTGGCGGCGGGGGAGTGCGTGTGGACGCAGGCCCGGGCGAACGTGCGGCGGTACACGTCGAGGTGCAGCGTCAGCTCCGACGTCGGCTTCAGCCGCCCCGACACGACCGTGCCCGCCAGGTCGGTCTCGACGACGTCGTCGGCGGTGCAGCGCCCGAGCACCACGCCGGTGGCGGTCACGAGCACGCGGTCGTCGCCGAGGCGGGTCGACACGTTGCCGGCGGTGCCGACGAGCAGGCCGGCGTCGGCCAGCTCGCGGGCGGCGGCGGCGAGCGCCTCGCGGGGGTCGTCGGTCTCAGGGTTGGTCATCGGGCCTCCCGCGGCAGGGGTCGCTCCGAGCGCAGCAGGGTGTCGAGGTTCTGCATCGACCGCTGGAACTCCTGCGGCAACGACCGGCCGAGGACGGCCGCCAGCACGCGACCGAGCGGTCCGAGCGCGAGGCCGAAGGTGACCTCGTACGTCATCAGGGTGCCCCGCCCGTCCGACGTCGGCGTGAAGGTGAAGACGTTCCGGAAGTCCCGCAAGGGGGCCAGGCCCTCCCCTGCGTCGACCCGCCGCACGTGCGGCTCGACCTCGAGCACGGTCCACGTCGTCGTGGCGATGAGCGGTCCGAGGGTGCTGTTGCGCTCGCCGTACGTGTCGCCGACGGTGGCGCTGCCGTGGTGGCGGGTCACCTCCAGGCAGCCGTCGACCCACTCGGCGTAGCGGGACGTGTCGTCGACGACGGCCCAGACGTCCTCGACGGGGGCGTCGATGCGGCGCTCGGCGCGCACACGGTGCTGGCTCATGCGGTCTCCTCGTGGCGGGTGGTGCGGGTGATGAGGTCGGCGACGTCCTCGCCGGTACGGACGGCGCCGTCCATGTAGCCGTTCCAGTGGTTCGCGTGCTCGGCCCCCGCCCAGTGGACGCGGCCGTGGGGCACGTCGCGCCACGGTCCGAGCTCGGTGAGCACGCCGGGCGCGAGCACGGCGGTCGGCCCGCCGCGGGTCCACGGCTCCGTGGTCCAGTCCTGCTCCCAGTAGTCGGTCGGCTCGAGCGCGCGCGGCCCGACGACGCGGGCGAAGCTGCGCAGCACCGCCCCTCGCCGTTGCGCGGCCGGCCGGTCGGCCCACGTCTTCCAGGCGTGCGCGCCGAGGAATCCCATGAGCACCCCCGGGGCGCCGGACGGCGGGGTGTTGTCGAACATCGAGCACACCGGCTCCGCGTCGCCACGGAACAGCCCCTGCCCGGACAGCCCGTCCGCACGCCAGAACGGCTCGTCGTACACGGCCTCGCACTTCATGAGCGTCCCGAACGTCATGCGGCGGAACAGCTCGGCCTGCGGGGCGGGGAGCGCGGGCTCGAGGTCGATGCCGGCCACGAGGTGCGGCGGCACCGCGACCACGACGTGCTGCGCGTCGACGTCGAGGTGGTCGGTCGACACCCGCCCGCCCGACGCGTTCTGCGCGATCCGGCGCACCGGGGCGTCGAGCACCACCGCGTCGCCGAGGTCGGCGGCCAGCAGGGCGGAGAGGCGGTGGGAGCCGCCGACGAACCGCGACTCCTGTGCCCCGCCGTCGACGCCGATCATGCGGTCGAGGGTGCCGCGGTGCGTCTCGTCGCCCGCGCCGGCCACGTACCAGAGGGTGAACAGCGCCGACGCCTCCGCGGCCGTCGTGCCGTACGCCGAGCCGAGCAGGATCTCCAGCACCTCCACGGCGCCGCCGCCGAGGGAGAGGGACCGCGCCCACGACGCGGTGGTCATGGCGTCGAGCCGGTGCGCGTCGGGCGAGCGCCACGGGGCGTCGACGTCGATGCGCCGCACCGCACGGTCGAGCCGGGCCATGAGGAGACCGAGGTCGGGGAGGGTGGTCCAGGCCGGGGGGATGTCGCCGCTGAACCGGCGCACCGCCTTCCCGTGCACGTACACGGTGTCGCCGACGTCGTGGGCGCGGAACGTGTCGACGCCCAGCTCGGTGGCCAGGGCGAGCACGCGGTCCTGCGTCGGCCCGACGAACTGCCCGCCGGACTCGACCACCTGCCCGTCGCCGAGGTCGTGGTTGAGGGTGCGGCCGCCCACGCGGTCACGGGCCTCCAGCACAAGCACCGAGCGGCCGCGCTCCTGCAGACGTCGGGCCGCGGTGAGGCCGGCGAGCCCGGCCCCGACCACGACGACGTCGACGCTGCGCCGCTCCCGTGCCGTCATCGGACGGTCTCCCCGGAGGCGAGCGGCACGAGACGCTTGCGCAGCTGGCCGGCGGCCTCGTCGAGGACGCGTCGGGCGACGGTGCCGACGCCGGTGGCGTTCACGAGCCCGTGGACGATGCCCTCCTGGCGGGTGAGCGTGGTGGGCACGCCGGCCTCGAGCAGTCGGGTGGCGTAGGCCTCGCCCTCGTCGCGCAGCACGTCGAAGCCGGCGACGACGACGTGGGCGGGCGGCTGTCCCTCGAGGTCGGGGGCGAGCAGCGGCGAGACGCGCGGGTCGTGGGCTTGGGCCGGGTCGGTCAGATAGTGCGCCTTGTACCAGTCCATCTGGGCGTCGCTGAGGAAGAAGCCGTCGCTGAACAGCTCGTAGGAGCGGTGCTTGGTGGTCAGGTCGGTGACCGGCATGAACATCAGCTGGAAGGCGGGCACCGGGACGGACGGGTCCGTGCGGGCCTCCAGCGTGCTGACGAGGGAGGCGACGGCGGTCAGGTTGCCGCCCGCGCTCTCGCCGCCCACGGCCACGGCCGACGGGTCGATGCCGAGCTCGCTCGCGTGGGCGACCACGTGCCGGAAGGCCGCGACCGCGTCGTCGACCCCGGCCGGGAAGGGGTGCTCGGGGGCGAGGCGGTAGTCGACGGAGACCACGGTGATGCCTGCTGTGTCGGCGAGGTAGCGGCAGACGGAGTCGGCGGAGCCCAGGTTGCCGAGCACCCATCCGCCGCCGTGGAAGTAGACGAGGCCGGCGGACAGGGCGGGCAGCCCGGCGGGCCGGTAGATGCGAGCGGGCAGGTCCCCGCCGGGACCGGGGAGGACGAGGTCGCGCACGTCGTGCACGGGGTGCTCGTAGCCGAACACCCACGCCTCGCCGTCGATCTGGCGGCGGCCCTCCTCGACGGGCAGCGTCTCGAACGTCTCGCCGACCGCGAGGTTCAGCAGCCGCACCCCCACCTGGGCCTCGACGTCGAGCGTCTGCCCGTCGATCGAGATCGGCTTTCCGGCGATGGCGCGCTTGAGCGGCTGCGGCAGGCGACCGAGCGTGCGCACCACGCGGCGCGCGACCCGGTCGGACAGGGGTCGGTGGGTGGTCTGCTTCTCGGTCATGCGGGCTCCCTCGCTGTGCGTGTGAGCCAGGGTACACCGAACATCGGACATCTGTCCGATGTTCGGTGTTGTTCTCTCGTTGGACGTGCGGGGCAGAGCAGAAGACTTCACAGTGAAGTGAACGTCCATGACGAAGGAGACCCGATGTCCACCACCCGACCCACCGTGCTCGTCACCGGCACGAGCATCGCCGGACCCGCGTCGGCGTGGGGCCTGTCGCGCGCCGGCTTCGACGTCACCCTGCTCGAACGTTCGCCCGAGCCACGCACCACCGGCCAGAACATCGACGTCCGCGGGCTCGGCCGACAGGTCCTGCGCCGGATGGGCGTCGAGGAGGAGGTGCTCGCGCACCTGACCGGGGAGGACGGCACCCGCTTCATCGGCCCGGACGGGACCCCGGTCTCCGTCCTGCCGAAGCAGGAGGGCGCCGACGTCGACGGGCCCACCGCCGAGATCGAGATCCTCCGCGGACGTCTGTCGCAGATCGTGCTCGGCACCGTGTCGGCCGAGGTCGAGCAGCGGTGGGGCACCTACGTGACGGCCGTGGCGCAGGATGCCGACGGCGTCGACGTCGAGCTCGCCGACGGCACGCGCGAGCGGTACGACCTCCTCGTCGTCGCCGAGGGGCGCGGGTCGCGCACCCGCCGCCTCGTCATGGGCGACCGCACCGAGATCCGCGACGCCGGCGTCTCGATGGCGTACGGCACGATCGACCGTCGCCCCGACGACACCGACTTCTGGGACTGGTACACCGCTCCGCGCGGCCGGTCCGTCACCCTGCGACCCGACGACGTCGGCACGATCCGCGCCACGCTCACCTTCGCGTGCGAGCCGTTCGGCTTCGAGCGGCTCGACACGGACGCCCAGCTCACGGTGCTGCGCGAGCGCTTCGCGGACGCCGGCTGGCAGACCGAGCGCGTCCTCGACGGGTTCGAGCAGCACCCGGAGGAGCTCTACGCGCAGCGGTTCGCGCAGGTCGTGCTCCCGTCGTGGAGCGAGGGTCGGGTCGCGTTCCTCGGCGACGCCGCGTGGGGGTCGGGTCCGACCGGGATGGGCACCACGCTGGCACTGGTCGGGGCGTACGTGCTCGCCGGTGAGCTCGAGCGCACGCTGCACGAGGAGCGCACCCACGCCGACGCCTTCGCGGCGTACGAGTCGATGCTGCGCGCGTACGTCGACCGGCACCAGTCGCTGCCGCCCGGCGGTGCCCGCGTGATGCACCCGTCGTCGCGGCTCGGCGTGCGGGTGGTCAACACGATGTTCCGGCTGGCGGGGACGAAGCCTTTGAGCTTCCTGCTCGATCGCGTGTTCCTGCCCGACCGCAAGGGTGAGCCGATCCTCCCGGACTACGCGTTCTCCCGGCGCGAGGGGCGTCCGGCGGCGTAGAGTCCTGCTCCGACCAGGAGGTGCTGGATGACCGAGTCGGCGGCGAGGATGCTCGAGGCGCTGCGTGGCTACGTGGTCGCGTACCAGGAGTCGGTCCACGACCTCGCGCGCTGGATGGGCCTGCCGCCGTCGGACGGTGCTGCGTTCGGCGAGGTCCTGTGGGCGGAGGCGACGGGGCGGCCGATGTCGCCGGCGCGCCTGTCGGAGCGGGTCGGGCTGACGTCGGGCGCCACGAACGCCCTGGTCAACCGGCTCGAGCGCGACGGGATGGTGGCCCGCAGCCGCGAGAGCTCCGACCGTCGGTTGGTCACGCTGCGCGCCACGCCCGGGGCAAGGCGTCGGGCCGAGGAGTTCACCACCCAAGCCGCCCTCGCCCTCCAGGCCCTGCTCGCCCAGCAGGACGACGCCCATCTCGACGCCGTCCGCGCCACGCTCGACCGGTTCGCCGCGGTCCTGCCGCGCCACCGCTGAGGTGTCGGGGCAGGGAGCAGCCGACGGCCGACTTGGTGGCGTCAGCCTGCGTGCAGGCCGACGAACAGCCCGCGCCCGGACGGGCCGCCCTCCAGGTACTCCACGTCGAGGCCGGCCTGGCGGAAGGCCGTCTCGTACTCCTCGCGCTCGAACAGCGTGATCTCGTAGTGCTCGGTCTCGTGCCGCACCCCGTCCGTCGGGTCCGCGACCAACCAGTGGATCTCGAGCCGGGAGACCCGACCGTCACGCAGGGAGTGCGACGTCCGCGAGATCGCACGGTCCCCCACGCGGACGACGTCGGCCGCGACGTACCCGGGCAGGAAGGTCTCCGGGAACCACCACGGCTCGACCACCACGACACCCTGCGGCGCGAGATGGCGGGCGAAGGAGTCGAGGGCAGCGTCCAGCTCGTCGACGTCGACCATGTGCCCGATGGAGCTGAACATGCACGTCACGGCGTCGAACTGCCGAGGTAGGTCGATGGCCCGCATGTCGCCCTGGGTGACGGTGAGCTGCGGGTAGCGCCGTTCGGCGACCTCGATCATGGCGGGGGAGAGCTCGAGCCCCTCCACCCGGCCGAACGACCGCGAGAGGGGCTCGAGATGGCTCCCCGTGCCGCACGCGACGTCGAGCACCGAGTCGGCGTGAGGGTATCGCGAGCGCACCAGGTCGGTCACGGCCGATGCCTCGGCGGCGTAGTCCTTGCCCCGCGCCTCGTAGAACTGGTCGTAGAGCTCAGCGAACTCACCTTCGTACACGGTCTCCTCCTGGACGGGTCGGGCTGGACGGGATCGTCGGTCACGTGCGGGCGGCGACGGTGCGCCGCTCGATCTCCTGCGCCACGGCCGTCGGCGTCGGCTCGGCGCGCAGCTCCTCGCGGAGCGCGCGGGCCTGCGCGCGGTAGGTGGGCTGGTCCAGGACCGAGCGCACGGCGTCCGCCAGGGTCGCGGCATCGGTCTGCTGCGGGTCGAGGGAGAGGCCGGCGCCGGCGTCGGCGACCTGCTGACCTCGCAGCAGGCAGTCCCACTCGTGCGCGACCGCCACCTGCGGCACCGCCTGGTGCAGCGCCGATGCCCACGTGCCCGCCCCGCCGTGGTGCACCACGACGTCGCACGACTCCATGAGGGCGTTCATGGGGACGAAGTCGACCAGGCGAACGTTGGACTGCACCTGGTCGGGGGCGAGGCCGGAGCGGGTGACCACGACCTCGTGGTCGAGGTCGGCCAGACGTGCGAGCAGCTCGGGCAGGTCCGCGCCGTCGCCGAGGCCCGAGAAGCCGCCGGTGACGGCGATCCGTCGCCGACCGTCGTCGAGCCAGGATGGCGTCCGCGAGGGGCCGTTGTACGGGGCCGACGTCGTCCCGGGAGTGATGTCCAAGCCGGAAGGAAGCCGGAAGCGGGCCGGGATCTGCTCGACGGTCCACTGTCCGAGCGCGAGGTCGGGCGTCGCTTCGACACCGTGCTCGCTCGCCACGTCCCGGAGCCAGTCGGCCAGGGGGTCGGGGCGGCGGCGGTTCTCCTCTTGGTCGGCCCGCAGCGCGAGGAAGTGTGAGCGGAAGTAGCCGGTCAGGTCGGTCCCCCAAGCCACGCGCGCGTGCGCCGCGCCGCTGGCTCGCGCTGCGACGGCACCGGCGAAGGTGAACGGTTCCCACAGGACGAGGTCCGGCTGCCACCGGCGCGCGTGGTCGACGAGGCCGGCGACGAACTCGGGGTTGTTCACCCGCGGGAAGACCGAGCGTGCGTTCGCCGTCTCCAGTCCGAGCAGAAAGTCCCAGGAGTGCAGCTCGTCGTGGCGACGAGCGAAGTCAAGACCCGTGGAGTACCGGTGGACCTCGGTGGCCTCCGCGGGGTCGATCTCGAAGAGTCGGTGGTCGACACCGACCGGGACCGCCACCAGGCCGGCCGAGACGATGTCGTCGACGAGGTCGGGCTGGCTCGCCACCCGGACCTGGTGGCCCGCGAGCGTGAGCGCCCACGCCAGCGGCACGAGGCCCTGGAAGTGGGTCCGGTGGGCGAAGGAGGTGAACAGGACCTTCACGTCAGTGGCTCGCTGCCTTCTCGTGCAGGGTCTCGGCGACCTCGCGGACGCCGTCGCCGAAGGCGACCTGCGGGATCCAGCCGGTGGCCTCGGAGAACCGGCCGTCCCCGACGTCGTCGCTGCGGGAGTCGTTCTCGGCGGCGTGGTCCGGCGGGGCGACGCTCGTGACGGGCACGGGCGGTCGCCCCGTGGCGACGGCGACCGCGCGGGCCACGGTGGTGAAGACGTCGAGCAGCGACTCGGTGCGCCCGGCGGACAGCTGCCAGACCTGGCCGGCGACGGCGGCGCCGTGGTCGAACGCGGCCGTGACGGCCCGTGCCGTGTCGTGGACGTGCAGCAGGTCTCGGCGCACGGTGCCGTCGTTCCAGAGGGTCAGCTCGCCGCCCTCGAGGGCGCGATGCGCCATCGCCGCCACGATGCCCCGGCCGGTCTGCCCCGTCGGTCGAGCCACTCCGTACACGGTGGGCAGTCGCAGGATCAGCGGGCGGAGGACCCGCTCCTCGCCGGCCTGCTGCACGAGGCGTTCCGCCTCGATCTTCTGCTCGGCGTATCGGCTGACGGGACCGGCGGCGGCCTGCGCCGAGCTGAGGAAGAGCAGGAGGGGTGGCTCCCGCCGGCGGCTCGCAGCGTCCACCAGCTCCCGCACGAGGTCGACGTTGACGCGATCCGAGGCCGGGTCCTCGGCGTCTCGCCACGTGGAGCCCAGGGTGCCGTAGGCGGCGGCGTGCACGATCACGGAGGCTTCGGCGACGACCGTGCCGATCGTCCCCGGTGTCGCCAGGTCGAGTCGGCGGTCGGTCACACGCTCGGTCGCTGGTACTCCTGACCGCGACACGGCGAGGACCTGCGAGGCGCGCGGGACCAGCTCGGGGAGCAGGGCGCCGCCGACGTAGCCCGACGCCCCGAGCAGGGCGACCACGGGCGCCTGCCCGGCGTCCTCCGACATGCCTGCCCCCTCTGCTGCGCAGCCGCAAACGAGAGGATCGTACCGGAGTTGTCGTCGGACCGGTACGGCGATCCGCCGGCCTGGAACAAAGTGCCACTTCAGTTTGTCCAGCCGCGCCCGTTCTGGTTTGCTGGCCGAGCACGGGCGGTCGTGCCGAGCCCGGGGGAAGCTTGAAGTCGAGGAGTCAGTCGTGGACCGTCACGCCGCCGATCACCACGCACCCAACGACGTCGGGGAGCATGCGGCGGCCCTGCCGCTCGGTGGTGCCGACCGTGACGCGGTGCGCGCGCTCGCGCAGGCCTTGCGGCAGGAGGTCGTCGCTGGCCGGGTGCACGACGTCCGCGCCCTCGGGTCGGCTCTCGCCGCCGACGCCGCCACGTCGAGGACCGACGGCCACCGGTCCGTCGTCGTCCTCGACGACGCCGCCTCGGCGTCGGACCTGGTCGAGGTCCTCGACGCCGTCGTCGCCGGGCGTCCGCACGCACGCCTCGTCGAGGGAGCGCCGCGACGCGATCCGGGCATGACCGCCTTCGTGTTCCCTGGCCAAGGCGCGCAGTGGCCCGGCATGGGTGCGCGCCTCCGCGAGGAGTCGTCCATCTTCGACGAAGCCATGACCCGCTGCCTCGCGGTCCTGGGGGAGGAGCTCCCGGGATGGTCGGAGGATGCGCTGCACTCGGAGGCCGCCCTGCGTGCGGTCGAGGTCGTGCAGCCCGCGCTCTACGCGGTGCAGACGTCGCTCGCAGCGTTGTGGCAGGCTCACGGCGTCCGCGCGGACGTCGTCGTCGGGCACAGCATCGGCGAGCTCGCGGCGGCGCGTGTCGCGGGCGCCTTCTCGCACGACGACGGTGCCAGGGGAGCGTCCCGGTGGAGCCGCGCGATGATGCCGCTGGTGGGCGTCGGGGACATGGCGTCCGTCGGGCTCAGTCTCGACGAGGTACTCGCGCTGCTCGAGCGGTGGCAGGACCCCGATGTCGAGCTCGCCGGGGTCAACGGCCCGGGCTCGGTGCTGCTCGCTGGCGCCCCCGACGCCGTCCGACGTCGCGTCGCCGAGCTGCAGGCCGAGGGCGTCCGAGCCCAGGTGATCGCGGTCGAGATGGCGGCCCACTCCCGTCAGGTCGACGCCGTGGCTGCGGACCTCGCGGGCGCGTTCGACGGACTGGCTCCGGCGTCGCTGGCCCTGCCGTTCGTCTCCAGCGTGGCGGCGGGGCACGTGGACGGACCGGACCTCGTGGGCGCGCACTGGGCCCGGTGCTTCCGCGAGCCCGTGCGGTACGACCAAGCCGTCGCCGTCGCGCTCGCGGACGGCGTGCGGACCTTCGTCGAGGTCAGCCCGCATCCGGTGCTCACCGCGGTGACCCGGCAGACGATCGAGGGCGAGGGCGTCGAGGCCCAGGTCGTCTCGACGCTGCGCCGCGACGTCGGCGGGTGGGCGACGTTCCTACAGTCGCTCGCGCAGGTCTGGGTCGCCGGGACCGACGTCGATTGGTCGGCGGCCTACCTCGGCGTGGAGCCCGCCGGTCTCCCGGTAGCCGTCCCCGTCGGACCGCTGTCGCCCGCCGGTGCTGGTCCGGCCGGTCAAGAGGCCGCCCCGTCGGTGGCGGAGTTCGTGGCGGCGGTCCGCGCACATGCCGCGACGGTGAGCGGCCGCGAGGTCCGTGCGGACGAGACCTTCCTCGACATGGGCCTCGACTCGGTGCTCGTCGCGCAGCTGCGCACCCAGCTGCAGGAGGAGCTGGGGCGTGCGGTCCCGATCACGTCGTTCTACGACTTCCCCACCCCGCAGGCGCTCGCCGAGGCCTTGACCGGTGGGTCCGACCGGCGACCGGCCCGACCGGCGCCCCCGGTGGCGCGCGTGGACGACGAGCCGATCGCCATCGTCTCGATGGCCTGCCGGCTGCCGGGCGACGTCGACACCCCCGAGCGCTTCTGGTCGATCCTGTCCGAGGGCCGCGACCTCGTCGACGGGCTCCCCGCGGACCGCGACTGGGACGTTGACGCGCTGCTGCACCAGGACACCTCCCGGTCCGGGACGACGGTCCAGCGCGCCGGGGGCTTCCTGCGCGCCGTGGCCGACTTCGACCCCGCGTTCTTCGGGCTCTCTCCCCGGGAGGCGCTGGCCATGGACCCGCAGCAGCGCGTGCTGCTGGAGCTGTCCTGGGAGGCGCTCGAGCGGGCGGGGATCGCGCCGTACTCGTTGCGTCGGACGCGGACCGGCGTGTTCGTCGGGTTGATCCCGCAGGAGTACGGACCGCGGCTCGCCGAAGGCGGCGCCGGGGTCGAGGGCTACCTGATGACCGGCACCACCTCCAGCGTGGCGTCGGGGCGCATCGCCTACACGCTCGGTCTCGAGGGGCCCGCGCTGACGGTCGACACGGCCTGCTCGTCCTCCCTCGCCGCCCTGCATCTCGCGTGCGCCTCGCTGCGGCGCGGCGAGACCCCGCTGGCCCTTGTCGGAGGGGCCACGATCATGCCGACGCCGGGCATGCTCGTCGACTTCAGCCGGATGGGCTCGCTCGCTGCCGACGGTCGCTCGAAGGCGTTCTCCGCGGACGCGGACGGCTTCGGCATGGCCGAGGGTGCCGGCATGGTGGTGCTCGAGCGGTTGAGCGACGCCCGGCGCCACGGCCACCCCGTGCTCGCGGTGGTGCGCGGCAGTGCCATGAACTCTGACGGTGCGAGCAACGGGCTGTCGGCCCCGAACGGCCGTGCGCAGGTCAGGGTGGTGCACGACGCGCTCGTCGACGCCGGGCTGTCGGCCGCCGACGTGGACCTCGTCGAGGCGCACGGCACCGGCACGCGGCTGGGCGACCCGATCGAGGCCTCCGCCCTGCGCGACGCGTACGGGGAGGATCGCGAGCGACCGCTGCTCCTCGGATCGGTGAAGTCGAACGTCGGCCACACGCAGGCGGCCGCGGGCGTGGTGGGACTGATGAAGCTCGTGCTGGCCCTGCGGCACGAGCTGGTGCCGCCGACGCTGCACGCGGCCGAGCCGTCGACGGAGATCGACTGGTCCGACGGCACGCTCGAGCTGGTGCAGGAGCCGACGCCGTGGCACCGCGGCGAACGCCCCCGCCGGGCGGGGGTCTCGTCGTTCGGCATCAGCGGCACCAACGTCCACGCCGTGCTGGAGGAGGCGCCAGACACCGCCGCCGCCCCGGCTCCGCCAACCACCCCCGTCGTCCCCTGGGTGCTGTCGGGTGCCTCGGAGTCGGCCGTCGCGACCCAGGCGGCGCGGCTCGCCGACCACCTGGAGGCGCGCCCCGACCTCGACCCGCTCGACGTCGCCCACGCGCTCGCGACCGGACGCTCACCCCTCGGGCACCGGGTCGGGCTGGTGCCGTCGCGCGACGACGCGGTTGCCGAGCTGAGGAGGGTGGCCGACGGCACGTCGCAGGCGGCACGCGGTGTCGTCGAGGCACCGCTGCGCCCGGTGTTCGTGTTCCCCGGCCAGGGCTGGCAGTGGGCCGGCATGGCCGTCGAGCTGCTCGACTCCTCGCCCGTCTTCGCCCGCACGATGCGTGAGTGCGCCCGCGCGCTCCGGCCGCACCTCGACCTCGACGTCGTCGCGTTCCTGCGCGAGGAGGCGGCGCGGGCGACGCCGGGTGGCGCCCTGAGCACGGAGCGGGTCGACCACGTGCAGCCGGTGATGTTCGCCGTCATGGTGTCGCTGGCGGCCACCTGGCGTGCCCAGGGCGTGGAGCCGTCCGCCGTCGTGGGTCACTCGCAGGGCGAGATCGCGGCGGCCTGCGTGGCCGGCCTGCTCACCCTGGAGGACGCCGCCCGCATCGTCGCGCGGCGCAGCGTGGCGATCGCGGGGATGACGCGCCGGGGTGCGATGGTCTCGGTCGCGGCTCCGGTGGAGCAGGTTCGTGAGCGGATCGGCGACGGGCTCGACGTCGCCTCGGTGAACAGCCCGACGTCCGTGGTCGTCGCGGGCGACGCCGACGCCCTGGAGCGGCTGGTCGCGGAGTGCGCGGCCGACGGCGTCCGTGCGACGCGGCTCCCCGTCGACTACGCCTCGCACTCGCGGCACGTGGACGACGTCGAGAGGGCGGTCCTCGAGGGACTGTCCCCGGCACCGCGCCCGCTGCCCGGTGCGGTCCCCATGCTGTCCACCGTCACCGGTCGGTGGGTGGGTCCGGGCGAGCTGGGCCCGCAGTACTGGTTCGACAACCTGCGCAGCACCGTGCGCTTCTCCGACGCCGTCGAGACGCTCGTCGAGAGCGGCCGGACGGCCTTCGTCGAGGTCAGCGCGCACCCGATCCTCCTGGCGCCGGTGGAGCAGACCGCCGAGGCGGTCGGCGTCGACGTCGTCACCGTCGGCACGCTGCGCCGTGCGAGCGGCGGTCCGGACGAGCTGGCCGCGTCGCTCGCACGGGCGTTCGTCGGCGGCGTCCCCGTCGACTGGCAGGAGACCTTCCGCGGCTCCGGCGCGACCCCCGTCGAGCTGCCCACCTACCCGTTCGAGCGGCGCCGGATCTGGTGGTCGCCGCCGGACCGGCGGGTCTCCGTCGGCGGCGAGCCCGACCCGCGGGCGTACCGGATCAGCTGGCGCCCCGTCGCCGCCGACCCCGGCGCGCGCCTGACCGGCACCTGGTGGGTGCTCCACCGCCCCGACCACGACGCCGGGCTGCTGGCCGGCGTCGAGCAGGAGCTGTCGCGCCGCGGAACCAGGGCCTCGACGTCGCTGGCGTCCTGAGCCTGCTCGCCGTCGACGCGCCCGAGGACACGTCGGCGCCGCTCGACTCCGACGCCGTGCGGGACCTGCTCGGCGTGGTGCAGTCGGTGGTGGCCGCCGGTGCGACGACGCGGGTGTGGTGCGTCACGAGCGGTGCGGTCGCCACCGGTCCGCACGAGGCTGTGCGCACGCTGGGCGGCGGCGCCCTCTGGGGTCTCGGCCGGGTGGTCGGGCTCGAGAACCCCGCCGTGTGGGGCGGTCTCGTGGACCTTCCGGCGGACGTGGGCGACGACGTCGTGTCCCAGCTGGGGGCCGTGCTCGCCACCGACGACGGGGAGGACCAAGTTGCGCTGCGCGGCACCGGCCCCTGGGCGCGGCGGTGGGTCCGGGTCGCGGCACCCGCGACACAGCAGTGGCGCCCGCAGGGCACGGTCCTCGTCACCGGTGCGACCGGTGGCGTCGGTCGGCACGTCGCACGCTGGCTCGCCGGTCGCGGTGCCCGGCGCCTGGTGCTGCTGAGCCGGCGTGGCCCGCAGGCCCCCGATGCCGCGGCCCTGGTGCGCGACCTGGAGGAGGCCGGGGCCGAGGTCGACCTGCGCGCCTGCGACGTCACCGATCGTGACGCCCTCGCGGCGGTGCTGTCCGACATCGGCGACGACATGCCGCTGACGTCGGTCTTCCACGCGGCGGCCACGCTCGACGACGCCGTCGTGACCGAGCTGACGGCGGAGCGGATCGAGCGCTCGAGCCGCGCGAAGGTGCAGGGTGCCCTCCACCTCGACGCGCTGACGCGTGCCGGTGACCTGGACGACTTCGTCCTGTTCTCCTCGTTCGCGTCGGCGTTCGGGGCACCGGGGCTCGGCGGCTACGCCCCGGGCAACGCGGTGCTCGACGCGATCGCGCACGAACGTCGTCGCGCCGGCCTCCCGGCCACGTCGGTGTCGTGGGGCACGTGGGCCGGCGGAGGCATGGCCGAGGGGCCCGTGGCCGAGCGGTTCCGTCGCCACGGGGTGCTGCTGATGGACCCCGACGCGGCCACCGCGTCGCTGGTGTCGGCGCTCGACCGCGCCGACCCCGCGCCGATCGTGATGGACGTGCAGTGGCGACGCTTCCTCGCCGCCTACACGGCCCTGCGTCCGACCCGGCTCTTCGACGAGCTGTCGGACGCGGCCGAGCCTCCCGCGCACCCCGTGCGCGGGTCGGAGCCGGCGGGACCCGGACGCCCGCAGGACGTGGGCGCCCTGGCTGCGCTGGTGCGGGACCGGGTGGCGACCGTGCTCGGGCACGAGTCGTCGGACGCGGTCGACGTGGACCAGCCCTTCTCGCGGCTGGGCGTGGACTCCCTGTCGGCGCTGGAGCTGCGCAACGTGCTGGGCACGGCCCTGGGGCTGCGCCTGCCCACCACCATCGTCTTCGACCACCCGACCACGCGGCGGCTGACGGCGCACCTCGCCGAGGAGACGGGGCTGTCCGAGCAGGCGGTCGAGGCGGGACGCCGCCCCGTTGACGACCGTGACGACGACCGCGACGACGACCCGATCGTCATCGTCGGCATGGGCTGCCGGCTGCCCGGCGGGGTCGACGGACCGCAGGCCCTGTGGGACCTCGTGGCCGCCGGCGCGACCACCGCGACGGACGCCCCCGACGACCGCAGCTGGAGCGTGGGCGAGCTGGCGCGCGGCGGCGTGGCGCGAGGCAGCTTCATCGACGGAGCGGGCGACTTCGACGCGGCGTTCTTCGGCATCTCGCCGCGGGAGGCGTTGGCGATGGACCCGCAGCAGCGCCACGCGCTGCAGTCGGTCTGGGAGACGCTCGAGCACGCCGGCATCGCGCCGGACTCGCTGCGCGGCAGCCGCACCGGCGTCTTCGTGGGCCACTCGAACCAGGGCTACGGCACGGGGGCCGTGGAGGAGGACGTCGACCTCGAGGGCTACCGGCTGACGGGCTCCACCGCCAGCGTGGTCTCGGGTCGGGTGGCGTACGTGCTGGGTCTGGAGGGGCCGGCGATCACGGTGGACACGGCGTGCTCGTCGTCGTTGGTGGCGTTGCATCTGGCGGTGGGGGCGTTGCGTTCGGGTGAGTGTGAGCTGGCGGTGGCTGGTGGTGTGTCGGTGATGGCGGGTCCTGAGGTGTTCGTGGAGTTCTCGCGTCAGGGTGCGTTGGCGGCGGATGGTCGGTGCAAGCCGTTCTCGTCGGCTGCTGACGGGTTCGGCCTCGGCGAGGGTGCGGCGTTCGTGGCGGTGCAGCGGTTGTCGGTGGCGCGGCGTGAGGGTCGTCGGGTGTGGGGTGTGGTGGCTGGTTCTGCGGTGAATCAGGATGGTGCGAGCAACGGGTTGGCTGCGCCGAGTGGGGTGGCGCAGCAGCGGGTGATTCGTGAGGCGTGGGCGCGTGCTGGTGTGGGTGCTGGTGACGTGGGTGTGGTGGAGGCGCATGGGACGGGGACCCGGTTGGGTGATCCGGTGGAGGCGTCGGCGGTGTTGGCGACGTATGGGCGTGGTCGTGGTGGTGCTGGGCCGGTGTTGTTGGGTTCGGTGAAGTCGAACGTGGGTCATGCTCAGGCTGCTGCGGGGGTGGCGGGGTTGATCAAGGTGGTGATGGGTCTGTCGCGTGGTGTGGTGGGTCCGTCGGTGGTGGTGGGGTCTCGTTCGGAGCTGGTGGACTGGTCGGCTGGTGAGGTGGAGCTGGCTGAGGGGTTGCGGGCGTGGCCGGTGGGTCCTGACGGGGTGCGTCGGGCGGGGGTCTCGGCGTTCGGGATCAGTGGGACGAACGCGCACGTGGTGGTCGAGCAGGCCCCGGCGTCCGAGCCGGTGCCGGCACCCGCCCCGGGCGGGCTCGGCGGCGACCTGGTGCCGCTGGTGCTGTCGGCGCGCACGCCGCAGGCCCTCGCGCGCCTGGCCAAGGCCACCGTCGACCGGCTCGCCGGCGACGACGCCCCCGACCTGGCCGACGCCGCCTGGACCCTCGCGACGGGCCGCGCGCGCCTGCCGCACCGCGCCGTCGTCACGGCCGACCGCGCGAGCGCGGTCACGCGGCTGGGCGCGGTGGCGGAGGGTCTGCCGTCCGTGCACGTCGCGACGACCGACCCGTCCCGGCCGGCTGCCGGCGTCACGGGCCCGGTGATGGTGTTCCCGGGTCAGGGGGCGCAGTGGGTGGGGATGGCGTCGGGTCTGTTGGGGGTGGAGGTGTTCGCGTCGGCGTTGGCCGAGGTGGATGTGGCGTTGGGGGAGGTGTTGGGCTTTTCGGTGCGTGAGGTGTTGGAGGGTCGTGAGGGTGCGCCGTCGTTGGATCGGGTGGAGGTGGTCCAGCCGGCGTTGTTCGCGGTGATGGTGTCCTTGGCGCGGTGGTGGGAGTCGGTGGGGGTGCGGCCGGCTGCGGTGGTGGGTCATTCCCAGGGGGAGATCGCTGCGGCGGTGGTGGCTGGGGTGTTGAGCGTGGCTGATGGTGCGCGGGTGGTGGCGCGGCGTGCGTTGGCGTTGCGGGCGTTGTCCGGTGGTGGGGCGATGGCGTCGGTGGCGTTGCCGGTGGAGCGGGTGCGTGCGTGGGTCGAGCAGGTGGGTGGTCTGGAGGTCGCGGCGGTGAATGCTCCGGCGCAGGTCGTGGTGGCTGGTGACGTGGCTGCGGTGGAGGCGTTGGTCGAGCAGGGTCGGCGTGAGGGTGTGCGGGTGCGGCGGTTGGCGGTGGACTACGCGTCGCACTCGGTGCACGTGGAGCGGGTGCGTGAGGCGTTGGTGGGCGAGCTGGGTGTGGTACAGGGTCGTGCGGGTCGGGTGCCGGTGTTCTCGAGCCTGCGGGGTGCGCGGGTGGAGGGGCCGGAGCTGGACGGGGCGTACTGGTACGAGAACCTGCGGGGCACGGTGCGGTTCGACGCGGCGGTGCGGGCTGCGTGCGGGCTGCGATGGACGAGGGGCACGAGGTGTTCCTGGAGGTCAGTCCGCATCCGGTGCTCGCCGCCGCCGTGCAGGAGACCGCGGCCGAGACCGGCGTCGACGTGGCGGTCCTCGACACGCTCGAGCGCGACGTCGAGGAGGTCGGCCGGCTGGTCCGCGCGGCCGGCGCCGCCTTCGCCGCGGGCCTCGACGTCGACTGGCGGGCGCTGCTGGCTCCCGCGCAGGTCGTGCCCCTCGCGACCTATCCCTTCGAGCAGCGTCGGTACTGGCTCACGCCGCGACGCGCGCAGGTCCAGGACCCGCTTGCCGGCTGGTTCCTCACCGAGACGTGGACGAGCGTCACTCCCCGCCCCGAGCAGCAGGTCCCGGAGCAGCGCACCCCGCAGCAGCCCGTCCCCGGGCGCTGGTGGGTCGTCGTCCCCGACGACGGTCCGCCGCCGCCGTGGGCGGGCCCGCTGGGCGACGCCCTCCGGGCGGACGGGGCGGACGCGAGGGTCGTCGCTCCCGCTGAGCTCGGACACGAGCTGCGGCCCGGCGACGGCGTCCTCTCGCTGCTGGCGGTCGACTCCGGCGACGCCTCGGCCACGCTGGCGCTCCTGGCTCGGCTGCAGGACCACCGGGGCCCGGTCTGGGTGGCGACGACGTCGGCCGTGGTCGTGAGCGACGACGACGCAGCCCGGGTGCGGCCCGACCAGGCGTCCGTCCGCGCGCTCGCCCAGGTCGCCGGGCTCGAGCGCGGCGCTGCCTGGACGGGTCTGGTGGACCTGCCGGCCGCGTCGGCGTCCGAGGCACCGCCGGCCCTCGACGTCGACGCGGTCGTCTCGGCGCTGCGCGGTGCCGAGGACCAGGTGGCCGTGCGCGACGGACGGGTGCGCGCGCGACGGCTCGTCCCGCACGAGGTGGCGGCGAGCGGCCCGTACGTCCCGCCCACCGGCACCGTCGTGGTGACCGGCGGGACCTCCGGGCTCGGCGCCGTGACGGCGCGCTGGCTGATCGGGCGCGGGGCGCGCAGCCTGGCCCTCCTGAGCCGCCGCGGACCGGGCACGCCGGGCGTCGAGCAGCTGGTCGCGGAGCTGCGGGACGCCGGGGCCGAGGTCACGGTGCAGGCGTGCGACGTCACCGACCGCGCGAGCCTGCGTGCCGCGCTGTCGGTCCACGACGACGTGACCGGCGTCGTCCACGCCGCCGGTCTGCCGCAGCACCAGGCGCTGGCCGACATGGACGAGGCGTCCCTGCGTCGGGTCCTCGACGTGAAGGCGACGGGCGCCGCGCTGCTCGACGAGCTCGTGCCCGACGCCGGACTCTTCCTCCTCTTCTCCTCCGGCGCGGCGGTCTGGGGCAGCAACGGCCAGGCCGCCTACGCCGCCGGCAACGCCGCGCTCGACGCCCTGGCCCGCCGCCGTCACGCCGCGGGTCGGGCGGCGACGTCGGTGGCGTGGGGCCTGTGGGAGACCGGCGGCATGACGCAGGACCAGGCCGCGGTCGACTACCTGCGCGACCGCGGGGTGACGCCCATGGCGAGCGAGGCCGCGCTCTCAGCGCTCGAGCGCGTGCTGGCCGTGGGCGTCCCGAACGCGGTCGTGGCCCACATCGACTGGCCCACCTTCGCCGCCGCCTACTGCGCTGCGCGTCCTCGTCCGCTGCTCGACCTGCTGCGCGGCGGGACCCCGACCGAGGGTGCGCAGCACGAACCCGAGCCTGCCGAGGAGACGGGTGCGGAGGCCGCGCCCGGGCTGGGCGACGAGCTGGCCGGGCTGCCGGCCGTCGAGCGTCGGGCCCGGCTGCTCCGCCTGGTCCGCGTCCACGCCGCCGCCGTCCTAGGCCACGACGACCCGGCCACGATCCGACCGCGCGACTCCTTCAAGGACCTCGGCTTCGACTCCCTCGCGGCACTGCGCCTGCGCGACGGCCTGCAGAAGGCGTCCGGCCTGACGCTGAGCAGCACGCTCGTCTACGACCACGCCGACGCCACCGAGGTCGCCGCCTACCTCGACACCCGCCTGGACGTCGACGTCCCGGCGGCGCCGTCGGGGACGCAGGGTGACGGTCTCGACCGGCTGGAGCAGGAGCTCGTCGCGCTCGACGACGCCGGGCGGGCGGCGGCCGTCGACCGGCTCCTGGCCGTGGTGGCGCGGCTCCGGACGACCCCGGCCGAGCCGGGGCCGGACGAGGTCGCCGACCTGGCACCGGACGAGGTCGAGGACGACGTCGAGGTGGACGACGACCTGCTGGACGCCGACCTCGACGAGCTCGTCGCCGCGCTCGGCCGGGAGCTGGGGGACGACGGTGGCACCTGACGACCGCACGACCCAGGGGCCCGGCACCACGCACGACCACGGAGGAACGATGAACGA
Organism: Aeromicrobium sp. REDSEA-S38_B2; assembly: GCF_001628525.1. NCBI lineage: Bacteria > Bacillati > Actinomycetota > Actinomycetes > Propionibacteriales > Nocardioidaceae > Aeromicrobium > Aeromicrobium sp. REDSEA-S38_B2. The sequence goes on from NZ_LUNH01000005.1 coordinate 101,016, forward strand.
GCAGGACCCGCAGGACCGGACCGCAGCCCTGCTGCGCCGGGCGACCACCGAGCTGCGCGCGGCACGGCGGCGGGTGCAGCAGCTCGAGTCCGACCCCGTGGCCGTCGTCTCGATGGCGTGCCGCCTACCCGCCGGGATCGACACCCCCGAGAAGCTGTGGGACCTGCTCGACGCGGGGCGCGAGACGCTGTCGGACTTCCCCGACGACCGCGGGTGGGACCTGACCGGCCTCTTCGACCCCGACCCCGACCACCCCGGGACGAGCTACGTCGACCAGGCGGGCTTCCTCGACGACGCGACGGGCTTCGACCCGGAGCTGTTCGGCATCGCTCCCCGCGAGGCCGAGGCCATGGACCCGCAGCACCGCATCCTGCTGGAGTCGTGCTGGGAGCTCTTCGAGCGCGCCGGCATGGACCCGCTGGGGCTGCGCGGCTCGGCGACCGGCGTGTTCGTCGGTGCGGCGAAGTTCGGCTACGGCGAGGGCGACGTGGGCGACCCCGACGGGTACGCGGTGACGGGGACGGCGCCCTCGGTCGCGTCCGGCCGGCTGTCGTACACGTTCGGCCTCGAGGGTCCGTCCCTGACGGTCGACACGGCCTGCTCGTCCTCGCTCGTCGCCCTGCACCTCGCCGTCGACTCGCTGCGCAAGGGCGAGTCGAGCCTGGCCGTGGTCGGCGGTGCGGCGGTCATGGGCTCGCCCGACGTCTTCGTTGACTTCAGCCGTCAGCGCGCTCTCGCGGCCGACGGGCGGTCGAAGGCGTTCGGCGCCGGCGCCGACGGGTTCGGCTTCTCCGAGGGCGTGTCCCTGGTCCTCCTCGAGCGGCTCTCCGACGCCCAGCGGCTCGGCCACCCGGTCCTCGCGGTCGTGCGCGGCAGCGCCGTGAACCAGGACGGCGCGAGCAACGGCCTGTCCGCGCCGAGCGGTCGTGCCCAGCGGCGCGTCCTGAGGGCCGCCCTCGAACGGTGCGGTCTCGAGCCGGCCGACGTCGACGTGGTGGAGGCGCACGGCACCGGCACGGCCCTCGGCGACCCGATCGAGGCGGGGGCGCTGCTCGAGGTCTACGGACAGGACCGGTCGGAGCCGCTGGCCCTCGGGTCGGTGAAGTCGAACCTCGGGCACACGCAGGCCGCGGCCGGCACAACCGGGCTGCTCAAGGTCGTGCTGGCGCTGCAGCACGAGTGTCTCCCGCGCACGCTGCACGTCGAGGAGCCCAGCACCCACGTCGACTGGACGTCGGGCGCGGTGCGTCTGCTCGACCAGGCGCGACCCTGGCCGAGGTCGGACCGTCCGCGGCGGGCGGGCCTGTCCGCGATCGGCATCAGCGGCACGAACGCGCACGTCATCGTCGAGGAGGCGCCCGCGACCGAGGAGGAGTCGGGCCCCGTCGACCGGGAACCGGTCTCCGGACCGGTCCTGCTGCCGATGTCGGCGCGGACGCCCGAGGCGCTGGTGGAGCAGGCCCACCGCGTCGCGGGGCTCCTGCGCGCGGAGTCGGTCGACCTGGCCGACCTGGCCGTGAGCCTGGGCACCACCCGGGCCCACCTCGAGCACCGCGCGGTCGTGGTGGCCTCGACCCCCGCGGCCGCCCTCGACGCGCTCGCGACGGTGGGTCGCGACCAGCCGGACGGCGACGTCGTCCGGGGCACGGCGGACGCCGGCGGACGGACCACGGCGTTCGTGTTCCCGGGACAGGGCTCCCAGTGGCCCGAGATGGGCCGCGAGCTGATGGCGACCAGCGCGCTGTTCGCCGAGGCGGTCGACGCGTGCGACGCGGCGATGCGACCGTGGCAGGACTGGTCCGTCGCCGACGTCCTGCGCCAGGAGCCCGGCGCGCCGGGCCTCGAGCGCGTCGACGTGGTGCAGCCGGTGCTGTTCACCGTCATGGTGGCGCTCGCCCGCCTCTGGCGGAGCCGCGGGGTCGAGCCCGCGGCCGTCGTCGGTCACTCCCAGGGCGAGATCGCCGCCGCCCACGTCGCGGGGATCCTCACGCTCGACGACGCCGCGCGACTCGTGGTGCTGCGCAGCCAGGCGCTGCGTCGACTGTCGTCGCAGGGTGGCATGGTCGCCGTCGCGTGCGACGAGGACGCGGCACGCGAGCGGATCTCCGCCTGGGGTTCGGCGCTGTCGGTCGCCGCGGTGAACGGTCCCCGGTCCGTCGTGGTCTCCGGCGACCGCGACGCGCTGGCCGACCTCGTCGCGACGTGCGAGCGCGACGGCCTCGCCGCGCGGACCGTCGACGTCGACTACGCGTCGCACTCCGCCCACGTCGACGCCGTGCGCGAGGAGGTGCTCCGGCACGCACGCGAGGTGCGCCCGCGTGACGGCGAGATCGCGTTCTACTCGACCGTGACGGCCGGCCCGCTCGCCGGCTCCCGGCTCGACGCGGAGTACTGGTTCCGCAACCTGCGTGAGCGCGTGCGGCTGCACGAGACGGTCGACCTGATGGTGGACCAGGGCTACGACGCCTTCGTCGAGGTGGGTCCGCACCCGGTCCTCCTGCCGGCGCTCACGGCGACGGTCGAGTCCGGCAGCGGCGGCGACGGGGCGGTCGTGCTGGCCACCCTGCGCCGCGGGGACGGCGGTCCCACGGGGTTCGCGCGCGCCGTGGCGGCGGCCTACGTCGCCGGGGTCGAGATCGCGTGGAGCACGGTCGCCCCCGGTGGCCGGGGCCGCGCCCTGCCCGTCACCTACCCGTTCCAGCACCGTCGCTTCTGGCGGTCCGAGAGACGCGGCGGCGCCCGTCCGGCGGGCCTGGTGCACCACGTCGAGTGGTCGACGCTCGACCGGTCGGACAGCACCGCCGCACCTGCCGGGACGTGGCTCGTCGTGACACCGGACGATGCCGCCGAGGGTTGGTCCGACGTCGTCCTCGACGCGGTCGGGCGCGCGGGCGGCACCGCCCAGGTCGTCTCGACCGCCGTTGTCGACGCCTGGGCGGACGGCACCGCCGAGGTGCCCGACGGGCTGGCCGGCACCGTGGTGCTGCCCCCGTCGCCGGGCCAGGACGCGGTCGCCGTGGCGGAGTGGGGACGCAGCACCGTCCAGGCGCTGGCCCGCACGACGTCCGGTGCGCCGCTCTGGCTGCTCACGGCCGGGGCGGTCGCCGCCGCACCGGGAGAGGTGCCCGCCCACCCCGAGCAGGCGACGCTGCACGGTATCGGCCACGTGGCCCGGCTGGAGCTGGGCGACGCCTGGGGCGGTGTGGTCGACCTGCCCGCCTCCGCGAGCGAGGAGGTCGCTGCGTCCCTCGCCGACGCCTGGGGTCGGCGACGCGAGAGCGTCATGGCGGTCCGGGGCGGCCGGCTGCTCGGCCGCCGACTCCGCGACGGCGGAGCCCGCACGTCGGACCGGTGGCGTCCGCGGGGCACCGTCCTCGTCTCCGGTGCGGCAACGCCCGTGGGGGCGGTCCTCGCACGCTGGGTCGCCCAGCACGGGGCCGACCGCCTCGTGCTCGTCGGCCGTGCGCCCGATCCGCAGCTGGTCCGGGAGCTGGAGGAGGGCGGGGTCCGGGTCTCGACCAGCCCCGTCGACCTCGCCGACCTGCGCGCCGCGATCGGCGAGGACGAGCCGACCGCCGTCGTGCACGCGGAGTCCGACCCGGTCTTCGCCCCCGTCGTCGAGGCCGACGCGGACGGCTTCCGACGCACCGTGTCCGCCCGCTCGTCCCTGCCCGACCTGCTCGATGAGCTGCTCGACGGTGCCTGGCTGGAGCGTGAGGTCCTCTGCTCCTCGGTGGCCGCCACGTGGGGTGGCGCAGGCATGGCCGCCTACGCGGCCGGTGCCGCCTACCTCGAGGCCACCGCCGCGCGGCGGAGGTCGCAGGGGCACGCCACCAGCGTCGTGACGTGGACGCCCTGGGACCTGCCTGCGGGCCACGACGCCGCCCCCGACCTGAGCGGGAGCGCGCTGCGGGCGCTGGCCGTACCGCGCGCGCTCGAGGCGTGGGAGTCGATCCTCGCCGCCGCCCCGTCGGACGTCGTCGTCGCCGACGCGGACTGGCCGGCCCTGGCCGACGAGTTCTCCGCCGCCCGACCCACCGCGCTGTTCGACGGTCTCGCGCAGCCGGCTGCACCGGCCGCCGCCGGCCCTACACCGAGCGGTCCGACGCACGACGCGGGCAGCGAGGAGCTGCGCGCCGTCGCCGCCCTCGGGGGAGAGGAGCGCCGTGAGGCAGCGCGCGTCCTGGTCGCCGACGTCGCCGCCGACGTCCTGGGGCAGGACCAGGCCTCGCGGGTCAGCCGGACCCGGGCGCTGCGCGAGCAGGGGCTCGACTCGCTGGGCACCCTCGCCCTGCGCAAGAGCCTCGTCGCCCGCACCGGGCTGACCTTGCCCGCCTCCCTGGTCTACGACCACCCCAGCGTGAACGCGATCGCCGACCACCTGCTGGCCCTCGTCGACCCGGAGGCCGGCGCGCAGGACGAGCGCCCCGTGGCACGCGGGGCCGCCGAGGAGCCGATCGCGATCGTCGGCGTCGGCTGCCGCTTCCCCGGGGGGATCCGCAGCCCCGAGGGCCTGTGGGACCTGCTGCGGACCGGTGCCGACGTCACGGGGAGCTTCCCCGACGACCGCGGCTGGGACGTCGAGGGCCTGTACGACCCGGAGGGCCTGCGTCCTGGCACCACGTACGTCGACCGCGGCGGGTTCCTCGACGACGTTGCCTCCTTCGACCCCGGGTTCTTCGGCATCACCCCGCGCGAGGCGCTCGCCATGGACCCCCAGCAGCGGCTCGTGCTGGAGACGTCGTGGGAGGCCATGGAGCGCGCGGGCATCGACCCCGAAGCGGTGCGCGGCAGCGACGTGGGTGTCTACCTCGGCATGAACGGACAGTCCTACGCGAGCCTGCTCGACGGCGAGGGTGACCGGGTCGACGGCTACAAGGGCCTGGGCAACGCGGCGAGCGTGCTCTCGGGACGCGTCGCCTACACCTTCGGGTGGGAGGGGCCGGCGCTCACCGTCGACACTGCCTGCTCCGCCTCGCTGGTGGCGGTCCACCTCGCCGTCCGTGCGTTGCGCAGCGGCGAGTGCTCGATGGCGCTCGCCGGCGGTGTCACGGTGATGACCGACCCGTACACGTTCGTCGACTTCAGCTCCCAGCAGGGACTGGCGCGCGACGGCCGTTGCAAGGCGTTCTCCGCCGACGCCGACGGCTTCGCCCTGGCCGACGGCGTCGCGACCATGCTGCTGGTGCCGCTGTCGCGCGCCGCGGAGCTAGGCTACCCGGTGCTCGGCGTCGTGCGCGGGACCGCGGTCAACCAGGACGGGGCGAGCAACGGCCTCGCCGCGCCCAACGGGCCCTCGCAGGAGCGGGTGGTGCGGGCCGCGCTCGCCGACGCGGGTCTCGGCCCGCAGGACGTCGACGTCGTCGAGGCGCACGGAACGGGGACCCAGCTCGGAGACCCGATCGAGGCCGGCGCGCTGCTCTCCACCTACGGCCGCGACCCCGGCCGCCCGGTGCACGTCGGGTCGGTCAAGTCCAACCTGGGGCACACGCAGGCGGCCGCCGGCGCGGCCGGCATGCTCAAGGTGCTGCTCGCGCTGCGGCACGGGGTGGTGCCACGGACCCTCCACGCCGACGAGCCGACGCCGCACGTGGACTGGGCGTCCGGCGGGCTGCGGCTCGCGCAGGACGACGTGCCGTGGCCGCGGGGAGAGCGCCCCCGCCGCGCCGGCGTCTCGTCCTTCGGCGTGAGCGGGACCAACGCGCACGTGGTGCTCGAGGAGGCGCCGGACGCGGGGACCGTCGAGCGACCCGGCGCAGACGCGGCCCGCGCCGTTCCCCTGGTGCTCTCCGGGCGCAGCGAGGGGGCGGTGCGCGGCGCCGCCCGCCAGCTCGCCTCTCGGCTGGCCGACGGCACGCACGACGTCCGCGACGTCGCCTGGACGTTGAGCCGCGGACGCAGCGCGATGGAGTGGCGCGCGGCGGTGCCGGCCGACGACGTGCAGGCCGCCGTCGCCGCCCTGGAGGCGCTCGCCGACGGCTCGCCGACGGCCGACGGGGTCGGCCCGACGCTCTCGCGACCCCGGCGGGCCGTGCTGGTCTTCCCGGGCCAGGGCTCCCAGTGGGACGGCATGGCGCGGGACCTGCTGGCGACCTCGACGGTCTTCCGGCAGTCCATGCAGGAGTGCGCGCAGGCGCTCTCCGCCCACGTCACGTGGGACCTGTTCGACGTCGTGGAGGGACGGGCTGACGTGGACCCCGAGCGGGTCGACGTGCTGCAGCCCGTCCTGTTCTCGATGATGGTGTCCCTGGCGCGCACCTGGCGTGAGCACGGACTCGTCCCGGCGGCCGTCGTCGGCCACTCACAGGGCGAGATCGCCGCCGCCTGCGTGGCCGGCGCGCTGTCTCTGGACGAGGCCGCCCGCGTCGTGGCCCTGCGCAGCCGGGCGCTGCGCGAGATCGACGGCGACGGTGGCATGGTCTCGGTCGCCGTCGCGGCGGACGAGGCGGAGCGTCTGCTGGCCCCCTGGGCCGACCAGCTCGCCGTGGCCGCGGTCAACGGTCCGCGCATGGTGGTCGTGGCCGGACCCGTGGAGCAGCTCGACGCGTTCTGCGCCGCCGTGGAGCAGGCCGGGCACGAGCCCCGACGCGTCGCGGTGGGCTACGGCTCCCACTCCGGCGAGGTCGAGCGGGTGCGTGCGCAGGTCGTCGACGCGCTCGGCGACGTGCGGGTGCGCACGAGCGAGGTCCCCGTGTACTCGACGGTGACCGCCGAGCGGATCGACTCCGCGTCGATGGACGCCGGCTACTGGTACGACAACCTGCGCGGACGCGTGCGCTTCACCGAGACGGTCGAGGCACTCGTCCGCGACGGTCACGACCTCTTCGTGGAGGCCAGCCCGCACCCCGTGCTGCTCGGGGGCGTGCAGGACGTGGCCGACGACCTCGGCGCCGACGTCGACGTGGTGGCGACCCTGCGGCGCGACCGCCCCGGCGCGCGCGAGCTCGCTCGCGCGACGGGCGAGGCGTTCGTCCACGGCGCGAGCGTCGAGCCGGCGACGACCGTGCCCGACGGCCGGCTCGTCGACCTGCCCACCTACCCCTTCCAGCGGGAGCGCTTCTGGCCCCGCCGCCACCGCCCTGCCCCGGTGACGGACAGCGGTCTGCCCGGTGTCGAGCACCCGGTGCTGAGCACCGTCGTCGAGGTCCCGGGCAGCGGGGAGCGGGTGCTCGTGGGGCGCCTCGACCCGCACGCTCACCCCTGGCTCGCCGAGCACGTGGTCGAGGGTCGGCGCCTGGTGCCGGGCAGCGTCCTGGTCGAGCTGGCCCTGGCCACGGGCGAGCTCGTCGGGCTGCCGGTCCTGGAGGAGCTGCTCCTGCAGGAGCCGCTCGAGCTGCCGGCCGCCGGTGGTCTGCGCCTGCGCCTCGTGGTCGGCCCCGACGACGGCGGCCGCTGCGACCTCCAGGTGCACGCCGCGCCCGACGGCATGCAGGACCCCACGTGGACGCTCCAGGCCAGCGGCGTGCTGGGCGCCGACGCGTCGACCACCAGACCGACGTCCGGCGGGTCGGCGTGGCCGCCTGCAGATGCCGACGCGATCGAGCTTGCCGGGCACTACGACACCCTCGCCGGCCTCGGCTTCGAGTACGGCCCGGCCTTCCGGGGCCTGCGCCGTGCCTGGCGTGCCGGCGAGCGGGTGCTGGCCGAGGTCGAGGTCCCGGCGGCGCGGCACGGGTTCGTCGTCGACCCGGTGCTGCTCGACGTGGTGGCGCAGACCCTCGGGGTGGCCGCCGCGGAGTCTGGCCGGCTGCCCTTCGCGTGGAACGGCGTCCGGGTGCACGGTCCGGTCGTCGGGGCGCTGCGCGTGGTGCTCGGCGGCGACCCCCGCTCGGACGCATCGCTCGAGGTGGTCACGCCCGCCGGCGTGCCGGTGCTCACCGTCGACGGCATCGTCGTCCGTGACGCCTCGGCCGGCACCGACCTGCGCAGCGGGACGCTCCAGTCGCTCACCTGGGTCCCGGCGCAGCCGGACGGGCCGGCGCCGACCGTCACCACGGTCGAGGTCACGACCCTCGACGAGCTGGACGCACCCGGACGTCCCGACGCGGACCTCGTCGTGCTGCGGCACGTCGACGACGACCCGGACCCGATCACGGCCACGCGGCGCGCCGTGGCCTGGGCGGCCGAGGTGGTCCGACGCTGGGGTGCGACCGACCGTCGCCGTGCTCGTCTCGTCGTGGTCACCGACGGCGCTGCGCGGGTCGGGGCCGACGACCCGCCCGCGCGGCCGGGCCCCGCGGCCGTGTGGGGAGTCCTGCGGGCGGCGCAGGCGGAGTCGCCCAACCGGTTCCTGCTGGTCGACGGCGCACTCGACGTCCCCGCGCGACCGGACCTTCCGCAGGTCGCGGTGCGCGACGGGCTCACGCTGGTGCCCCGCCTGCAGGACCGGCCGACCTCATGGGTGCCGGGTGCGGGCCAGCGGGTCGCGCCGGGCTCGGGGTCGATCGACGGGCTGGTGCTCGAGAAGGTCCCCGCCTCGCAGCTGCAGCCCGGTCCGGGCGAGGTCCGGGTCGCGGTCCGCGCCACCGGCCTGAACTTCCGCGACGTCATGCTGGCGCTGCAGGTGTATCCCGACGCCGCCCTCATGGGCACGGAGGCCGCGGGGGTCGTCGAGGCCGTCGGCGAGGGGGTCACCTCCGTCGAGGTCGGCGACCGGGTGCTGGGCCTGTTCGCCGGTGCGTACGCCGAGCGCGCCGTCACCGACGCGCGGCTCGTGGCCCCGCTGCCCCCGGGCTGGTCGTTCGCCGAGGGTGCGGCGGTCCCCATCGCCTTCACCACGGCCTACTACGCGCTGCACGACCTGGCCGGCGTGCAGCGGGGGCAGACCGTCCTGGTGCACGCGGCTGCCGGCGGTGTCGGCATGGCCGCCGTGTCGCTCGCCCTGCACGCCGGCGCCGACGTCCTGGCGACCGCGTCGCCGGCCAAGCACGATGCGGTCCAGGCCCGCGGTCTCCCCGCGGACCAGGTGCGCTCGTCGAGGACCTCCGGGTTCGCCGAGGCCTTCCTCGGCCACACCCGTGGCCGGGGCGTCGACGTCGTCCTCAACTCCCTCACCGGGCCGCTGCTGGACGAGACGATCCGGTTGGTGGCCCCGGACGGCGTGGTCGTCGAGCTCGGGAAGGCCGACCTGCGCGACCCGGCCGACGTCGCGGCGCGCTACCTGCCGTTCGACCTCGGCGAGGTCGGGCCCGACCGGCTGGGCGAGATCCTGCGCACGGTCGTCGACCTCCTGGCCGGCGGACGGGTCCCGCCCGTGCCGGTCAGTGCGCGACCCCTGGCCGACCTGCGCGCGGCCCTCACGGAGATGAGCCGCGGCGGACACGTCGGCAAGCTCGTCGTCGAGCAGTCCCGTCCGGCTCCGCTCGAGGGGACCGTGCTGGTGGTGGGCGGCACCGGGACGCTGGGATCGCTGGTGGCGCGCCACCTGGTGTCCACCCGCGGCGTCCGGCACTTGCTGCTGGTCAGCCGTCGCGGCCCGGACGCTCCGGGCGCGGCTGACCTGGTCGCCGAGCTCGAGGCCGAGGGGGCTCGTGTCGACGTCGTCGCGTGCGAGGCCACTGACCGCGCCCGCCTGGCCGAGGTCGTGCGAGGCGTCCCCGCGGAGCACCCGCTCGTGGGCGTCGTTCACGCCGCCGGCGTGCTCGCCGACTCGTTCGTGGTGTCCATCGACGCCGACGCGGTGGAGACCGTGGTGGCTCCCAAGGTCGACGTCGTGCAGCACCTCGACGAGCTCACGGCGGATCTCGACCTCGGCCTCTTCGCGGTGTTCTCCTCGGCGGCCTCGGTGCTCGCCGGACCCGGACAGGGGGTGTACGCCGCGGCGAACGCGGTGGTCGAGGCGTGCGTGGCGCGACGTGCGTCGCGCGGCGCGCGGGCGACCGCGCTCGGATGGGGACTCTGGCAGGACTCTAGCGACCTGACGCGTGGCCTGGAGGACCAGATCGCCCGCACCGGGGTCGCCCCGCTGTCGCGCGCTCGGGCGCTCGAGCTGCTCGACGAGGCGCTCGGCTCGGACGAGCCGGTCCTGTACCCGATGGCGCTCGACGTCGACGCGCTCGCCGAGGCCGACGTGGTCCCCGAGGTGCTGAGGGCCCGCGTGGCGCCGAGAGACCGCGTGGTGCCGACGCGCGGGCGGCGCGGGACCGGGCCCGACCGCGACGAGCGGGGCGCCGACTGGGCGTCGAGGCTGGGCGGTCTGGACGCCGACGCGCGACGGACGGAGGTGCTGGACCTGGTCCGCGCGCACGCCGCTGCCGTGGCCGGTTTCTCCAGCGCGGCACAGCTGCCCGAGCAGCGTGCCTTCCGCGACCTGGGCTTTGACTCGTTGGCCGCGGTCGAGCTGCGCAACCGCCTGCGCGACGCGACGTCGGTGCGGCTGCCGAGCACCCTCGTGTTCGACTACCCGACGGCCGAGGCGGTCGCCGAACGGCTGCTGGAGGACCTGGAGCCGGTGGTGGAGCACGACGCCTCCTCGCTGGAGGAGCAGCTGGCCGCGCTCGAGCGGGCGGTGCGCGACGCCACGCCGGACCAGCTGCCCGCGGACCTCGGGTCGCGGGTGCGGGGACTGCTCGACGTCCTGCCCGCGGGCGAGGTCGAGGGACGTGCACGGGACGGTGGTGCCGCGGCCGCGGCGCTCGTCGACGACGACACGAGCGACGACGAGCTGTTCTCGTTGCTCGACGCCCGGTTGGGCGCTGAGGGGGACCAGGACCGATGAACGCAGGACGTGACGACGATCGTGGCGGCCAGGCGGCCGGGTCGACGGTGGAGGCGCGGCTGAGGCAGTACCTCAAGCGCACGTTGGGCGAGCTGGAGTCCGTGACGGCCGAGCTCGACGAGGTGACGGCGCAGTCCCGCGAGCCCGTGGCGGTCGTCGGCGTCGCGTGCAGGCTGCCGGGCGGCATCGACACGCCCGAGCAGCTGTGGCAGGTGCTGGTCTCCGACGGCGAGGCCGTGTCGGTCGCGCCGGCCGACCGGGGCTGGCCGACTGGTCCGGGCGAGCGCCGGGGCGGCTTCCTCGACGACGTCGCCGGCTTCGACGCCGCCTTCTTCGGCATCTCGCCGCGCGAGGCGCTCGCGATGGACCCGCAGCAGCGGATCCTGCTCGAGGTCGCGTGGGAGGCCGTGGAGCGGGCCGGGCTCGACCCGCGCTCGCTGCGGGGCAGCGCCACCGGCGTGTTCGCGGGGGTCGGGGCGTCGGACTACGGACCGCGACCCGACGAGGCTCCCGACGAGCTGCTCGGGTACGTCGGCATCGGCAACGCCTCGAGCGTCGTGTCCGGGCGGGTCGCGTACACGCTCGGCCTCGAGGGGCCCGCCCTGTCGGTCGACACGGCGTGCTCCTCCGGCCTGACCGCGACCCACCTGGCCGTGCAGTCGCTGCGCCGGGGCGAGTGCTCGCTGGCGCTCGCCGGGGGTGTCACGGTGATGAGCAGCGCCGGTGCCTTCACGGAGTTCGAGAGCCAGGGCGGCCTGGCTGCGGACGGCCGCTGCAAGCCCTTCGCCGACGACGCGGACGGCTTCGGTCTGGCCGAGGGGGCCGGCGTCCTCGTGCTGCAGCGGCTGGGCGACGCGCAGCGCGACGGGCGTCGGGTGCTGGCGGTGCTGCGCGGCACCGCCGCGAACCAGGACGGCGCGAGCAACGGGCTCACCGCGCCGAGCGGTCCCGCCCAGCGTCGCGTCATCACCGAGGCACTGGACCAGGCCGGTCTGCGCGGCGTCGACGTCGACTACGTGGAGGCGCACGGGACGGGCACCCGTCTCGGTGACCCGATCGAGGCCCACGCCCTCATGGACACCTACGGTCCCGGCCGCACGGCGCCGCTCGCGGTGGGCTCGGTGAAGTCGAACGTCGGCCACACGCAGGCCGCGGCCGGCATCGTCGGGGTCATCAAGACGGTGCTCGCGCTGCAGCACGACTGGTTGCCGGCGTCGCTGCATGCCGAGAACCCGTCGTCGCAGATCGACTGGGACGATCGCCTCGAGGTCGTGACGCGGGGCCGGGCGTGGGAGCGGGGTGCACGGGTCCGCCGCGCGGGCGTCTCGGCCTTCGGCATCAGCGGCACCAACGCGCACGTCGTCCTCGAGGAGGGGCCCGCCGCGGTCGAGCCGGAGGTGGACGCAGCGACCACCAGACCAGCGACGCCCGCACCGACGACCACCGCACCCGTCACCGCCGCTCGTCGCTCCGTCCCGCTGATGTTGTCGGCCAGGACGCCGCAGGCCCTGCGCGCCCAGGCGCGCCGGCTGCTCGACGCCGACGTCCTGGCAGCGGACGCCCCCGTCGTGCCCGTGGCCGCCTCCCTGCTGCACCGTCGCAGTCGGCTGGAGCACCGCGCCGTCGTCGTCGCCGACGACGCAGGCAGCGCGCGGGTTGCGCTCGGTCGCCTCGCGGACGGCCAGCCGTCGCGGGACGTGCTGCTCGGGCGGGGTCGTGACCGCCGCCGGCCAGCGTTCGTCTTCCCTGGCCAGGGGGCGCAGTGGGTGGGCATGGGTGCCGACCTCCTCGAGCACTCGACCGTGTTCGCCGAGGTGATGCGGGAGTGCGACCGGGCTCTCGCGGGCCACCTCGACGTCTCGGTGCTGGAGACCCTGCGGTCGGGGTCGCCCCTGGACCGCGTCGACCTGGTGCAGCCGGCCTTGTTCGCCGTGATGGTCTCGCTCGCCGAGGTGTGGCGCGACAGCGGCGTGCAGCCGTCCGCGGTGGTGGGGCACTCCCAGGGCGAGATCGCCGCGGCCCAGGTGGCCGGGGCGCTCGACCTGGAGACCGCGGCGCGGGTCGTCGCGCTGCGCAGCAGGGTCCTGCGCGGCATCGCGGGACGCGGCGGCATGGTGTCGCTCGCGACCACCCCCGACGACGCGTCCCGCAGGATCGCCCCGTTCGGCGACGCGCTCGCCGTCGCGTCGGTCAACAGCCCTCGCGCCGTGGTGGTCGCGGGCGACCCGTCCGCGCTGGACGACCTGCTCGCGCAGTGCGAGGCCGACGGGCTGCGCGCCCGCCGGATCCCGGTCGACTACGCGTCGCACACCGCGCACGTGGAGTCGCTGCGGGACGACGTGCTGCGCGAGCTGCGCGGCGTCAGCGCGACGACGGGCCGGGTCCCGCTGCACTCCTCGCTGACCGGCGCGCCCATCGACACCAGCACGATGGACGCCGACTACTGGTTCAGGAACCTGCGCGGCCAGGTGCGGTTCGCCGAGGCGGCGCGGAGCCTGCTCGCCGAGGGCACCGACGCGCTCGTCGAGGTCAGCCCGCACCCGGTGCTGACGATGGCGCTGGAGCAGGTCGTCGAGGACGCCGACGCCGACGCCGCCGTGCTCGGGACGCTGCGGCGCGGCGAGGGCGGCGCCCCCGACCTCGTCCGGGCCCTCGCGGAGGCCCACGTCGCGGGACTGCCCGTCGACTGGTCGCGCGAGCTCCCCCGCGAGGCCGCCACGGTCGAGCTGCCGACCTACCCGTTCCAGCACGAACGCTTCTGGTTGGAGACGCCGCTCGCGGGTGCGCGTACCGGGGGACCCGCCGACGACTGGCGCTACACGGTGCAGTGGGAGCGGACCGAGGTCGCCGACGTCCCGGTCGCGGGTCGCGTGCTGCTGGTCGCGTCCGACTCCGCGGCCCACGAGGTCGACGCCGTCCGACGCGCCGTGGAGCAGCGCGGTGGGCTGGTCGAGGTCGTGGGTCCCGACGACGTCGAGGCGTCGTGGGGACGCTCGGGAGTCGACGGCTCGCCGACGCTGGGCGTCGTGGCCCTCCCGCACGACGGCGACGAGCGCGACCCGCTCGCGGCCACGGAGGCGCTGGGCGCCCTCGTGCGCTCGTGGTCCGGCGCGCAGGACCCTGCGCCCCTGTGGGTCGTGACCCGCCGCGCCTCCGACGCCGGTGGCAGCACCGTCGACCCCGCGCAGTCGGCCGTCGCCGGGCTCGCCCGCGTGGTGGGCCTGGAGCACCCGCAGGGGTGGGGCGGCCACGTCGACGTCGACGACCTCGACGACGACGCCGCCGGGGTCGTGGCGGCCGCGGTCGCCGCAGCTGGCCCGGAGGACGTCCTCGCGGTGCGCGGCACCGACGTGTGGGCGGGTCGTCTCACGGCCGACCCCGTCCCGCAGGAGCCCCGGCCCTGGACCCCGTCGGGCACCGTGCTGGTCACGGGCGGCCTCGGTGCGGTCGGACGGCACGTGGCGCGCTGGCTCGCGCGTTCGGGCGCCGAGCACCTGGTGCTGCTCGGCCGTGGGGGCGAGCGTGGCGAGGCGGCCGCCGAGCTCCGCGCGGAGCTCGGGGCCCTCGGGGTCGGGGTCAGCGTGCACGCGTGCGACGTCGCCGACCACGACGCGCTCGCCGCGGTGGTCGCCGCCGAGCGGGCCGAGGGTCGCACGGTCGCAGCGGTGTTCCACGCCGCGGGCACGTCCACCACGACACCCGTGGTCGCGCTCGAGCCGGCCGAGCTGCGCCGCGTCGCGGCCGCCAAGGTGCAGGGGACCCTGAACCTGGCCGACCTGTGCGACGAGGCGAGCACCCTGGTGCTCTTCTCCTCCAACGCCGGCGTCTGGGGCAGCCCGGGCCTGGGGGCCTATGCCGCCGCGAACGCCTTCCTCGACGGGTTCGCCCGCAGCCGGCGCGGCACCGGCGTCACCTCCGTGGCCTGGGGCCTGTGGGCCGGCGAGACCATGGCCGGCGTCGAGGGCAACACCTACCTGAAGGGCCAGGGGGTGCGGGCCATGCGGCCCGAGCACGCGATCGCCGGGCTGGAGACCGCCCTCACCCGAGGGGACACCTGCGTCTCCGTCGTCGACCTCGACCTCGACCGCTTCGTCGACGTGTTCTCCGCCGCGCGACGCCGTCCCTTCCTCGACCGGCTCGCGCCCGCGGCGCCGCATTGGCGCCTGGTCAAGCTGTCGAACAA
>NZ_LUNH01000050.1:0-35197 GCF_001628525.1 Aeromicrobium sp. REDSEA-S38_B2
GGCTCGCGGTCGGTCGGCAGCGGGACGTCGACCGTCTCCTCGACGAGACGACGCTCCTCCTCCAGCGCCTCCAGCGCGGCCCCCCGTGCGGCGAGCGCCTGGTTGACCGCGCCGCGGGCCTGGCCGATCCGCTTCCCGGCGTCCTTGCGCGCCTGCGGGGGCAGCGCGCCGATCTCCCGGTTGGCGAGCGCAAGCGGCGAGCGGTCGCCGGTGTGGGCGATGCGCACGGCCTTCAGCGCGTCGAGCGAGTCGGCGGCCTCGATGGCGGCGAGGGCGGCGTCGCGCGCCTGCGCGACCTCGTCCTCGCCCAGCGCGGCGACCTGCTTGGGGTCGTAGTCGGAGTTCGGGGCGGACACCCGAGCAGTCTAGTGAGCGGCGCGGACGCCCCGGCACCGGTCGGTCGTGCGACGGCGTGGAAGCTCAGTCGGTGAGCGCGTCGGGCTCGTTGACGGGCACCCAGATGCGCAGCAGCGCGCCACCCTCCTCGGCGTCGTCGATGTCGATCCGGCCGCCGTGCTGCTCGACGATGCCGCGCACGATGTACATGCCGAGACCGCTGCCCGCTCCGGGGCCGGCGCGCCAGAAGCGGCTGAACACGCGCTGACGCATCTCCTCGGGGATGCCGGGTCCCTGGTCGTGGATCTCCAGGACCGCTCCCCCGGCGTCGGGCAGGTGCTCGACGACGACACGGCGCAGACCGTGACCGTGCCGCAGCGCGTTCTCGACGAGGTTGGTGACGACCTGCGTCATGCGGTCGGCGTCGCCCCAGACGAGGTACGGCTCGCCGCGCGACTCGAGCGCGAACGGGTCGCCGCCGGCGGAGATGTTGCGCAGGACGCCGCGCGCGACCTCGTCGAGCTTGACCGGTCCGCGCCGCAGGGTCAGTCGACCGGCGTCGATGCGAGCCGCGTCGAGCAGCTCGGTGATGAGTCGGCTGAGCCGGTCGGCGTCGGAGTCGACGGTCTCGAGCATGAACTGGCGCTGCTCCTCGGAGAAGCGGTCCCACTTCGACAGCAGGGTCGACGTGAACCCCTTGATGCCGGTGAGCGGCGAGCGCAGCTCGTGGGCGACGGTGGCGACGAGGTCGGAGCGCTCGCGGTCGCGCTGGTTGCGCACCTTCGCGTTGCGCACGCTCGCGACGACGCGCACGACGGCGCCGCCGGGACGGTCCCGCACCAGGCGCGCGGTCACGAGGTACTCGCTCCCGCGCGGGGAGTACCAGGACTGCTCCGACAACCGGTTGCGGATGTTGAGACCGTCGTACGGGCGGGTCGAGTCGTACCAGCTGTTGCCGTTCAGGTCGTCGAAGGGCATCGCGTCGGACAGGTGCATGCCGAGCATCTCCCCGGGCGCCGCGCGCGCCATCCGCTCGATGCGTTCGTTGACGTACTCGACGACACCGTCGGCCCCGGCGATGACCACGCCGTCCGGGAAGTCGTCGAGGTCCATGGCGAGGAATCTAGTACCAAAGGACTAGACGCGACGAGCACCCCGGCCCACCGCGATCCGCACGAGGGCGGCGTTGTCGTCGACGGCCTCGCCGTCGGGTCCCTCGACGACGTCCTCGAGCCCGATCCGCGTCGACACGCCGTGGGCCACGGCGAGCTCGAGGACCGGCCACGTCGAGCGGCCCTCGCCGTGCAGCAGCACGGGCAGACCCGTCGGGCGGACGAGCTCGAGCAGACGCTCCGCCGTCTCCTCCTGATCGGGTGCGTCGGCGAGCTCGAGCAGGACGAGCGCGGTCCGCTCGGGCCACGAGGAGTCGAGCCACGCCTGCGCGGCGTCCTCGGTCCAGAGCCCGGCGTTCACGGCCACGCCTCGCTCGTGGAGGGCCGTCGCGAGGTCGGTGGCGCCACGCTCGTGCCAGTTCACCGACGCGTGGTCGGGCAGCGTCGTCCAGGCACCGACGGCGCGGATGGGCGTGCCTCCACCGGTCCAGGCCCACGCCCCGGTGGTGACGCCGACCGGGACGTCCACGGCCTCGCGCACCGCCTCGACCCACCGCGCGACGTCGGCCGGCGCGAGGCTGTCGCGACCGTCGTCGGTGCGTGGGTGCACGTGGAGGTCCTGCGCCCCGGCCTCGACCGCGGCGCGGGCGTCCTCGGCGCACGCGGACGCCGTCACCGGGACGGCGGGGTGCTCGTCGACGTCGCGCGAGCCGTTGAGGCACGCCTGGAGGATCACCTGCTGCACGCTGCTCATCGTGCCCCCTGCGCCCGGGCACTGGCGTAGAGACACACCGCGGCCGCGGTGGCGAGGTTGAGGCTCTCCGCCTGTCCGAGGATCGGCACCGCCACAGCCAGGTCGGCCGCGTCGCGCACCTGCGCCGACAGGCCCTGTGCCTCGTTGCCCATGACCCAGGCGGTGGGTGCGGCGAGGTCGACGGGCGACGTCGCGCGCTCGGCCTCGAAGAGGTCGAGGTCGGCCTCGCCGTCGGTCGCGAGCACCTGCAGGCCGCGCTCGCGGAGGGCGGCGAGGACCAGGTCGTGGTCGCGCTCGACCACCACCGGCAGGTGGAACAGGCTGCCGGCGCTGGCGCGGACGGCCTTCGGGTTCGTGGGGTCGACGCTGTCGGCCGACAGCACGACGGCGTCGGCCCCCGCGGCGTCGGCGCAGCGCAGCACCGCTCCGGCGTTGCCGGGGTCGCGCATGTCGTGGCAGACCACGACGAGCCGGGGTGTGGCGGGCAGCGCGTCGAGACTCCGCACGACGGTGTCGCAGACCGCGACCACGCCCTGCGGGGTGGTGGCGTCGGCGATCTCGGCCAGCACGTCGTCGTCGACGACGCTCCACGGCACCTCACCGTCGAGTGCGGCGTCGTGCAGCGCGGCGTGACGCTCGGTGGCCGCAGCGGTGGCGAAGACCTCGTGCGTGACGCCCGTCAGGGCGAGCGCCTCGCGGACGGCCTGCGGGCCCTCGGCCAGGAACTGGCCGGTCTCGGCCCGGAAACGCCGCGTGGCGAGCCGTCGAGCACGTCTGACCCGCCCGGTACGGGTGGTCAGGGTCGGCTCGGGGCTCGCCACGGGCGTGGAGGCGAAGGCGGTCAGGCCGTCGCGTCTTCCTTGGGCGCGTTCACGTCGGCCGGAAGGTTGTCCTTCGCGACCTGGACGAGCGCGCTGAACGCCGCGGGCTCGTTGACGGCCAGCTCGGCCAGCATCTTGCGGTCGACCTCGACACCCGCGGCCTTGAGGCCCTGGATGAAGCGGTTGTAGGTGAGGCCCTCGGCGCGGACCGCAGCGTTGATGCGCTGGATCCAGAGACGACGGAAGTCGCCCTTCTTGGCCTTGCGGTCACGGTAGTTGTAGACCAGGGAGTGAGTGACCTGCTCCTTGGCCTTGCGGTACAGACGCGAGCGCTGGCCACGGTAGCCGGACGCCCGCTCGAGGGTCTCGCGGCGCTTCTTCTGCGCGTTGACGGAACGCTTGACGCGTGCCATGTCGGTTCTCCTTCGGGTGGGGTGCGGTCAGAGACCGAGCAGCTTCTTGACCTTCTTGGTGTCCGCCTTCGACACGTCGGTCGTGCCGGCGAGGCGACGGGTCCGCGTGCTGGACTTGTACTCCAAGAGGTGACGACGGTTCGTCTGCTCGCGGCGCAGCTTGCCCTTGCCGGTGAGCTTCACGCGCTTCTTCATGCCCGAGTGGGGCTTGAACTTCGGCATCTCATGCCTCCATGTCTGGGTCGAGGTTCTCGGAGCGACGCCGGGCCTTCTTGGGCGTCGCGGTCTTCTGCTGGGCCTCGCGGCGCGCCTTCTCGGCGGCTGCCTCGGCCTCGCGCTCCGCGGTCCGCTCAGCCGTGGTCTTCGCCTTCTCGGCGGCGACCTCGGCCTGGGCCTCGGACTTCTTCTTCAGCGGTGCGAGCACCATCGTCATGTTGCGGCCGTCCTGGCGCGGGTGCGCCTCGACGACTCCCAGGTCCGACACGTCCTCGCCCAGCTTCTGGAGCAGCCGGTACCCGAGCTCGGGACGGTGCTGCTCACGACCGCGGAACATGATCGTGATCTTGACCTTGTCGCCCGCCTTCAGGAACCGCACGACGTGACCCTTCTTGGTGTCGTAGTCGTGCTGGTCGATCTTGGGGCGGAGCTTCATCTCCTTGATGATGGTGTTCGTCTGGTTGCGTCGTGACTCGCGTGCCTTCTGGGCGGCCTCGTACTTGAACTTGCCGTAGTCCATGAGGCGGCACACCGGGGGGCGGGCCGTCGGGGCGACCTCCACGAGGTCGAGGTCGGACTCGGCGGCGAGGCGCAGGGCGTCCTCGATGCGCACGATGCCGACCTGCTCGCCTCCGGGTCCGACGAGACGGACCTCGGGAACGCGGATGCGGTCGTTGACGCGCAGCTCTGTGCTGATGGATCCTCCTGTGGTCTGTGTCCAGGAGGCCCACGACAATGGCCCCCGTCCCTCAGGACGGAGGCCACCGATGCACGCCGCCGGCGCGTACCGGACGGCGTCGCTCGACCGGGCGTACCGGCCGAGGTACCCCTCGATCCGCGGACCGAGCAGGTGGGAGGTGGGCCTCCACTTCTTGACCAGGATAGCAGGCGTGCCCCGAGGAACGAAAACGGCGCGCTGGAGGACGGCAACGTCCGGCGTCATCGCGGCGAAACACGGCGGACGCGGACGAGCAACAGCGCAGCGCCATCCTGGCACCAGGAGGTGCGGACATGAGGTGGAGGGTGCGGGCGACGTTCCCGGACAGGCCGGGACTGCTCGGTCGGGTGGCGCAGGCGTGCGGCGACGCGGACGTGAACATCGTCGCGATGCAGGTCTTCTCGACCCGGCCGACGGTGACCGACGAGTTCGTCGTGGAGGGCGACGACGGCCTGACGGAGCTGGCGCTCGCAGGGCTGTTCACCGAGGCGGGCGGCGCCGAGGTGTCGGTGACGCGGGCCGACGGTGATGCGCACCTCGACGCGCCGACCCGCTACCTGGACGCCGTGCACGAGGTGCTGGAGGGAGGTCGCGACGTCGAGGAGGTGCTGGGCGAGCTGCTCGCCATCGCCCCGCCCGACGTCGCCGACTACGCCGGGCACGACGTGCTCGACCTGCGACGTCGCAACGGCTCGACGCTCAGGGTCAGCCGTGCGGTGCCGTTCACGGCGGTCGAGCGTGCGCGGGCCCAGGCGCTGCTGTCGCTGGTCAGCGACGCGGGGGTCGACGTCCCGCTCATCGCACCGTCGCCGCGTCACCCCGTCCCGCTGGTGCGGGTGGCCGGCCTCGCTGACATCGAGGCCGTGTCGGCCCTGCACGAGCGGTGCAGCGTCGACACGCTCTACACGCGCTACCAGGTGCCTCTGCGGATGCCGATGACGACGCGCATGGCGCGCCGCCTCGTGACGCCCGAGCACGGGATCGCCCTGGTCGTGCAGGTCGGGCTCGACCTCGTGGGTCACGGCGTCCTCGAGCGGGGCGTGCTGGAGGGCCGTCCCGACGACCACGTCTTCCAGCTGCTCGTCGAGGACGCCTGGCAGGGTCGCGGCTTCGGCACCCTGCTCGTCAAGCAGGCCGCCCGGCACGCGAAGTCCGACGGTGCCGAGCGGCTCACGTTCGTCTCTGCGGGCTCCAACGACACCTTGCTCCGGGCTGTCGGAGCCGCTGGCTTCGTCGCCCGCGTGGAACGTCACGACGCCGCCGTGCACGTCACCGTCCCGCTGTCCGGGGTGCGGGCGGTCGAGACGGCCTGAGGGCGCGGTGGTCGGGCCAGGTCGCCGGGCTGTGGCCGGGCCCGGTGTGTGGGAGGTAGGTGGCGCGCGCTTGCTGCGGGGGTGGAGGTAGGTGACGCTCGGGATGAGCCCCTCATTCCGAGCGTCACCTACCTCCGGGCCCAGGGATACGCGTGCTATCTACCTCCCACCCGCCCGGTCGAGGCTCTCCAGAAGACCGACCGCAGCGTGACCACAGGTCGACGCCCGTCAGCTCCCCGTGACCCAGGCGTGGCCGGCGTCGGTGGCGACGAGCCGGTCGCCGGCGGCGAGGTGGCGCAGGTCGTCGGTCTCGACCACCTGGAAGTGCGGCGAGCCGAGGTCGAGCAGGATCGCGGCGGCACCCTCGGAGAGGGCCGCGACGGCGGCCGCTTGTCCCCACACGGGCACCGGACGTGCCTGCGGGTTCCAGCGCGCCATCGCGTCGAGGCTGGTGAAGGTGAGCAGTGCCTGGCGGCCGTCGCGGCCGGTCATGAGCACCGCCGCCATGTCGGCGTCCTTGTCGCCCGACACGAGCGCCTCCGGCCCGGCCGCGCGGCTCGCCTCGCCGAGGCTGGCCACGATCGGGACGAACACCCGCACCTGGCCGAGCAGCGAGAGCACCGCCGTGGTGTCGCCGAGCACCGCGCCGAGGCGCGGGTCGAGCCGGCCGTCGTCGTCGGGGAAGGCCGGCTCGGCGAGCGATCGACCGGTCACGGGACGCGCCGCACGAGGTCGTCGACCGCGTCCCGCACCCGACCGTGGCCGCTGGACCCCTGCAGCGCGAACAGCATGAGCCGCTCGTCGTCGACGGTCACCAGCGTCGGCCACGGGGCACCCTCGCCGAACGCGAAGCCACGGACCCGCGACCACGGCACGTGGTGCGTGCGGAAGCCGTTGACGACCTCGAGCTCGTCGTCGTCCACCGTCACCCGGCTGCGGCCGATGCCGTGCAGGATCACGAGGAACACGGCGATCGAGCCGTACAGCGTGAGCGCCTGCGACAGGGTCACCTGCGCGCGGATGTCCGCCGGCAGCGCCAGCGTGACGGCCACGCTCATCGCCACGAGCGCCACGCACGACCCGTACGCGACGTACCGGGTGCCGCCCGGGCGGTAGGTCGTGCTCACACCCGGCACGCGAGGATGTCCGTGACGAGGATGCCGCGGGCGCCGAGCCCGTAGAGGCTGTCCATGATCTTCTGGGCGGCGTCGCGCGGCACCATCGAGCGCACGGCGACCCACCCCTCGCGATGAAGCGGCGACACCGTCGGTGACTCGATGCCAGGCGTCAGCTCGACGGCGCGCTCCACGTGCTCGACCCGGATGTCGTAGTCCATCATCACGTAGGTGCGGGCGACGAGGACGCTGTCGAGGCGACGCTTGAACACCTCGTAGCCGGCGGGCTCCTCGGCGCCAGCGCGGGTGATCAGCACGGCCTCCGACGACAGGATCGGGTCGCCGAAGACGGCGAGGTCGGCCTGGCGCAGGGTGCTGCCCGTCTCGACGACGTCGGCGATGGCGTCGGCGACCCCGAGCCGGATCGACGACTCGACCGCGCCGTCCAGGCGCACGACCGAGGCGCTGACACCGCGTCCGCGCAGGTAGTCCTGGACGATCACGGGGTAGGACGTGGCGATGCGCTTGCCCTCGAGCTCGTCGATGGTCCGCATCGTGCCCGTGGGGGCGGCGAAGCGGAAGGTCGACCGGCCGAAGCCGAGCCCGACCTGCTCCGCCGCCGAGGCGGCGGAGTCGAGCAGGAGGTCGCGGCCGGTGATGCCGACGTCGAGCGTCCCCTCCCCCACGTACACGGCGATGTCGCGCGGGCGGAGGTAGAAGAACTCGACGTCGTTCTCGGCGTCGACGAGGACGAGGTCCTTCGCGTTGCGCCGCTGCCGGTACCCGGCCTCGGCGAGGATCTGGCTGGCGGCCTCGGACAGGGCGCCCTTGTTGGGCACGGCCACTCTCAGCATGGTGGGGTCCTTCTGACGATGGGGGGCGGGCCCGGCAGTCGGCTGCCGTCGACGACAGCGGCGCGGCCCAGGAGGTCAGGCTCCGCTGTCGTCACAGATGCGCGTAGACGTCGTCGAGCGTGATGCCGGCGGCGATCATCATCACCTGCGCGTGGTACAGCAGCTGGCTGAGCTCCTCGGCGGTCCGCTCGCGGCCCTCGTGCTCGGCGGCCATCCACGACTCGGCGGCCTCCTCGACGAGCTTCTTGCCGATGGCGTGCACGCCGGCGTCGAGCTCGGCCACGGTGCGCGAGCCCTCGGGCCGGGCCTGCGCCTTGGCAGCGAGCTCGGCGAACAGGTCCTCGAAGGTCTTCATGGTGACCTCAGTCTAGGGACGCGAGACCGCGGAGGGTCGCCCAGGTCGACAGAGCGGCCTCTGCGGCCTCCCGGCCCTTGTCCTCGGCGCTGCCCTCGAGCCCGGCGCGGTCGAGCGCCTGCTCCTCGGTGTCGCACGTCAGCAGCCCGAAGCCCACGGGCACGCCCGTGTCGAGCGCGACCCGAGCGAGGCCGTCGGTGGCCGCGGCCGACACGTACTCGAAGTGCGGGGTGCCGCCGCGGATGATCACGCCGAGGGCCACGACCGCGTCGAAGCCGGCAGCCGCGCAGCCCTGCGACACGAGGGGCAGCTCGAACGACCCGGCCGCCCGCAGCAGCGTCACGTCGGTGACGCCGGCGTCGGCCAGGGCGCGCTCGGCACCCGCCACCAGACCGTCCATGACCTGGTCGTGCCAGCTCGACGCGACGATCGCGACGCGCGCTCCCGCCGCCTCGACCTGGAGGGTGGGCGCTCCGTGTCCGCTCATCTACTCGCCTTCCGTGGTGGTGTCGCCGAGGCCGAGCCCGGGCAGGTCGTGACCCATGCGCTCGGCCTTCGTGCGCAGGTACTGGATGTTCTCGGGGGTCGGCTCGATCTGGATCGGCACGCGCTCGGGCACCTTGACGCCGTAGGCCTCGAGCTGCGTGGCCTTGTCGGGGTTGTTGGTCAGCAGCCGCACCGAGCGCAGGCCGAGGTCGCGCAGCATCTGCGCCCCGGCGGCATAGTCGCGCTCGTCCTCGCCGAAGCCCAGCGCGAGGTTGGCGTCGACCGTGTCGCTGCCGGCGTCCTGCAGCGCGTACGCCTGCAGCTTGTGCAGCAGGCCGATCCCCCGGCCCTCGTGCCCCCGCAGGTAGACGACGACGCCGGCACCCTCGGCCTTGATCGCCGCCATCGACGCCTGCAGCTGCGGGCCGCAGTCGCAGCGCCGCGAGCCGAACACGTCACCGGTGAGGCACTCGGAGTGCAGCCGCACCAGCACGCCCGCTCCCCCGGCAGCCGCCGCGTCGACGTCACCGTGCACGAGCGCGACGTGCTCCGCGCCGTCGATGCGGTCGCGGTAGCCCAGCGCCCGGAAGGAGCCGAACTCCGTCGGCAGCGACGTCTCCGCGAGCCGTGAGGCCCGCCAGGCGGGTGAGGTCGACCGCGGCCTCCGTGTGCCCGGCGCGGGCCAGCACGCCGCCGTCCTTCGCGCGCAGCGGCAGCACGTGGCCCGGCATGACGAGCTCGAACGACTCGGTCGCCGAGTCCGCGAGCACACGCACCGTGCGCGCCCGGTCGGCCGCGGAGATGCCGGTGGTGATGCCGTCGCGCGCGTCGATCGAGATCGTGTACGCGGTGCGCATCAGCTCGCGGTTGTGCGGCGTCATGAGCGGGATGCCCAGCCGGTCCAGCACCGCACCCGGCGCCGGGGCGCACACGTAGCCGCTGGAGTGCCGGATGAGGAAGCCCATCAGCTCCGGCGTCGCCTTGCTCGCCGCGAAGATGATGTCGCCCTCGTTCTCGCGACCCGGGTCGTCGACCACGACGACGGCCTTGCCGTCGCGGATGTCGGCGATCGCCCGTTCGATGCTGTCGAGCCGGACGGTGTCGCCGTCGGCGTCGGAGTAGGTGCTCATGCGGGGTTCTCCTTCGGGAGGCGGGCGGCGAGCAGCCGCTCCACGTACTTGGCGAGGACGTCGACCTCGAGGTTCACCCGGTCGCCGGGGGCGAGGGTGCCGAGGGTCGTGTCCGCGAGGGTGGTGGGGATGAGGGACACCGAGAACCAGGGAGCGGGATCCCGGGGGTCGGTGACCTCGACGACCGTGAGCGAGACGCCCTGGACCGTGATCGAGCCCTTCGGCACGAGGTAGCGCGCGAGGTCGTCGGGCAGCGAGAAGCGCAGCACCTCCCAGTGCTCGCTCGGGGTGCGGTCGATCAGGGCGCCCGTGCCGTCGACGTGACCCTGCACCACGTGGCCGCCCATGCGCCCGCCCGCCGCCATCGCGCGCTCGAGGTTGACCTCGGCCCCGGGCGCGAGGTCGCCCAGGGAGGTCTTGTCGAGCGACTCGGCCATCACGTCGGCGCTGAAGACGTCCGCCTCCTGCGCCATCACGGTGAGGCAGCAGCCGTTGACGGAGATCGACGCGCCGTGGGTCGCGTCGGCCGTGACCACGGGCCCGCGCACCGACAGCCGCACGGAGTCGCCCAGCGGCTCCACGGCCGTCACGACGCCCTTCTCCTCCACGAGTCCGGTGAACATCAGGGCATCTCCTCCCGCGGGGCACGCCCGGGCGTGCCGATGATGCGGATGTCGGGTCCGATCCGCGTGACGTCGTCGAGGTCGATCGGCCGTAGGTCGGCCAGCGTGGCGGCCTCGCCCTCCAGCGCGGCTCGTCCCGAGCCCAGCATCGCCGGGGCGATGTAGCCGATGACGCGATCGACCAGCCCGGCGTTCCAGAAGCCGCCCGCGAGGCGGGGCCCGCCCTCCAGCCACACGTGCCGGACGCCGTTCTCGACCATCTTGGACAGCACCTCGTCGGGCTCACGCGTCTGCACGAGCAGCGTGGGCGCCACCCGGTCGAAGACGCGGTAGTAGGAGGGGATGCGCGACTCCCCCACGACCACGCGCAACGGCTGCTGCGCGTAGGGCAGCGGCAGGTCGTCGGCGTCGCGCACCGTCAGGCGTGGGTCGTCGGCCAGCACCGCGCCGGTGCCCGCCATGATCGCGTCGGCCTCCGCGCGGAAGCGCTGGACGTCGCGGCGGGCCGCGGTCGAGGTGATCCACTTGCTCGAGCCGTCCGGGGCAGCGCTGAGGCCGTCCATCGTGGCCGCGTACTTCCAGGTCACGAACGGACGTCCGTGCGTGACGGCGAAGGTCCACTCGACGTTGAGCGCCGCGGCGTCCTCGGCGAGGACACCGCCCTCGACGTCGACACCGGCCGCGCGCAGCCGCTCGGCGCCGCCCGCAGCCTCGGGGTTCGGGTCGGACTGACCGTGCACCACCCGCGCGACCCCTGCCGCCAGCAGCGCGTCGACGCAGGGGCCGGTGCGTCCGGTGTGGGCGCAGGGCTCGAGGGTGACCACGGCCGTGGCACCGCGGGCCTCGTCGCCGGCCTGCTGCAGCGCGTCGACCTCGGCGTGGGCTGTCCCGGCGCCGTGGTGCGCACCCACGGCGAGGACCTCGCCCGACGGGGCGAGGAGCACGCAGCCGACGCGGGGGTTCGGGAGCGTCCGCGCGGTGGATCGGGCGGCCTCGAGGGCCGTGCGCATCGCCTGCAGCTCGGTGTCGCTCGCCATCTCGTCCTCCGGTCGGGCTCGCCGCACCGGGGTCGACGGGTCCGACGCCAGGGTCCAGGACGGACCTCGGCCCCAGACCCCGCGTGTTTCCTCTCATCCGGACTTTCACCGTCGGTACCGGAGTTCCACCGGTTCAACCTCACCCCGAGAGGTGCGGGTCGCGGACTGTCACCGCCGGTTCGGACTTGCACCGACCCCGGAACACGCGAGCTGTTGCTCGTTCGGCGACAGTCTAGCCGGGCGTGTCGCAGCCGCTGCGACGTCCCACGCTACGGACGCGTCGCACCGTCCGGGCGGCCGTCGCGGGGCTCAGTGCGCGCAGGCGCTGGTGGCGAGCTCGCGCAGGGTCTCCACCATGGCGCCCGGGTCGTCCGCGCCAAAGACTGCCGAGCCGGCGACGAACGTGTCGGCGCCGGCCTCGGCGCACCGCTCGATGGTCTCCACGGAGACGCCGCCGTCGACCTGCAGCCAGACCTCGCCGCCGCTCGCGGCGATCAGCTCGCGGGTGCGCCGGATCTTCGGCAGGCAGAGGTCGAGGAACTTCTGGCCGCCGAACCCGGGCTCCACCGTCATCACGAGGACCATGTCGAGCTCGGGCAGCAGCTCGGCGTAGGGCTCGATCGGCGTCGCCGGCTTGAGCGCCATGGACGCCCGCGCACCCTGGGCGCGAATCTCGCGGGCCAGCCGCACCGGCGCCGCCGCGGCCTCGACGTGGAAGGTGATGCTCCCCGCCCCTGCCTCGGCGAACGCCGGGGCCCACCGGTCGGGGTCGGCGATCATCAGGTGGGCGTCGATCGGCTGCTGGGCCGCCTTGCTCAGCGCCTCGATGACGGGCGCGCCGAGCGTCAGGTTCGGCACGAAGTGGTTGTCCATGACGTCCATGTGCAGCCAGTCCGCCGTCGGGATGCGAGCGGCCTCCCCCGCGAGGTTCGCGAAGTCGGCGTTCAGCAGGCTCGGCGTGATCTGGATGGCCATGGCCGACAGCGTAGTGGCGGGTCCGAGACCCTCGGCGCGTGGTCGGGGCTCCGCTCAGCGACGGCGCAGGAGGGCGAGGAACATGGCGTCGGTGCCGTCGCGGTGCGGCCACCACCGGTGGACGCCGACGAGCTCCGCCACGCCGGGCCCGACCGACTCGACGACCTCGAGCGTCTCGTCGACGAGCGGGGAGCAGGTCGCGTAGCCCACGAGCCCACCCGGACGCGTGAGGTCGACCGCGCGGCGCAGCAGCGCGCGCTGCAGCGGCACGAGCGAGGCAAGGTCCTCCGGCGTCCGACGCCAGCGCGACTCCGGGCGCCGGCGCAGCGCACCGAGGCCCGTGCAGGGCGCGTCGACGAGGACACGGTCGAAGGAGCCGGGCTCCCAGGGCCCCTCACGTCCGTCGTGGACGGTGACCTCGACGTCGGGGAGGGCCCGCAGCCCACGCCGGACGAGCTCCGCGCGGTGCGGCTGCACCTCGTTGGCGACGAGGTGGGCGCCGCGCTGCGCGGCCAGGGCACCCAGGAGCGCGGCCTTGCCGCCCGGGCCGGCGCACAGGTCGAGCCAGCGAGCGTCGGACCCCTCGAGGGCAACCTCGGCCACGGTGAGGGCCACCATCTGCGATCCCTCGTCCTGCACGCCCGCGCGACCGTCGCGGACAGCGGCGACGTCGCCGGGATCGCCGGCGTCGAGGACACGGGCATAGGGCGACACCTGGCCGGGCGTGCCCGGCAGGTCGGCAGGGTCGACGAGGCCGGGGCGGGCCACGAGCGTCACCTTCGGCGGACGGTTGTCGGCCTCGAGCAGCGCGTCGAGCTCGTCGGCGGCGTCGACCGCGCGCAGGGCCGACCGCAGCCCGCGGACGACCCACGTCGGGTGCGACCGGCGGACCGCCAGGGCGTCGTCCGGCTCGAGGTCCTGGGTGAGCCGCTCGACCCACGTGTCGAGGTCGTCGGCCGCGACCTTGCGCAGGACCGCGTTCACGAGCCCGGCCGGCTTGTGGCCGACCACGCGCCGGACGAGGCTCACGCTCGTGGAGACCGCCGCGTGCGACGGGACGCGCATGGACAACGCCTGGTGCGCGCCGAGACGCAGCACGTCGCGCACCTCCGGGTCGAGCGGGCGGCCCACCAGCGAGTCGAGCACCGCGTCGTACGTGCCGCGCAGGCGCAGCGTCCCGTGCACGAGCTCGGTGGCGAACGCCGCGTCGCGTCCGACGATGCCTCGTTCGCGCAGGAGCTGCGGCAGGAGCAGGTTGACGTAGGCGTCGCGCTCGTCGGCGGCGCGCAGCACGTCGTAGGCGACGCCGCGCGACGGGTCGCTCATGCGAGCACCGTGCCCGGCTCGATCGTCGTGCCGCGCGCCCAGTCGGCCGCAGCCATCGGCTTCTTGCCGGTGGGCTGCACCGTGCCGAGCACGACGTCGGTCGTGGCGGTGCCCACGCGGACCTCGCGCCGGCCGGCCTGGACCTCCGCCGGGCGCAGCGTGTCGTCGGTCGTCGGGGTGACCGGTCCGAGCTTCACGCGCTGCCCGTCGAGCAGCGTCCACGCGCCGGGTGCGGGCGTGCACCCGCGCACCTGCCGGTCCACCGCGAAGGCCGGACGGCTCCAGTCGACGTGCGCGTCGTCGGTCGTGAGCTTCGGGGCGTAGGTGACGCCGTCCTCGGGCTGCGCCACGGCGCCGATGTCGCCGTCCTCGACGTGGTCGAGCGCGTCGACGAGGAGCCGCGCGCCCTCGTGGGCGAGCCGCTCCAGCAGGGTGCCGGCGGTGTCGTCGTCGCGGATCCGCTCGGTGATCGTGCCCAGCACCGGTCCGGCGTCGAGCGCCTCGACGAGGCTGAAGACCGTGGCGCCCGTGACCTCGTCGCCGGCCATGATCGAGCGCTGCACCGGCGCGGCACCACGCCAGGCCGGCAGGGCCGAGAAGTGCAGGTTGAGCCAGCCGTACTCCGGCACGTCGAGCGCCTCGCGCTTGAGCAGCGCGCCGTAGGCGACGATCGGGCAGCAGGCCGGACCGATCTCGCGGAGCCGGTCGAGGAACGCCGGGTCGTCGGCACGCTCGGGCTTGAGCACCTCGATGCCGAGCTCCGCCGCGCGCGCGGCGACCGGCGAGGGGTGCAGGGTCCGACCGCGACCTCGGCGCGCGTCGGGGCGGGTCACGACCGCGGCGACGTCGTGCCGGCTCCCGACCAGCGCCTCCAGGGACGGCAGGGCGGTCTCGGGGGTACCTGCGAACACGATCCTCACGTCGGCCGAGTCTAG
Source organism: Aeromicrobium sp. REDSEA-S38_B2 (assembly GCF_001628525.1). Taxonomy (NCBI): domain Bacteria; kingdom Bacillati; phylum Actinomycetota; class Actinomycetes; order Propionibacteriales; family Nocardioidaceae; genus Aeromicrobium; species Aeromicrobium sp. REDSEA-S38_B2. The sequence goes on from NZ_LUNH01000050.1 coordinate 14,520, forward strand.
GTGCTCGCCGCGACCGGCCCCGCCCCGCGTGGTGCTGCTGCGTGCTGGTGCCAGGTGATGGTGCGAGGACTCAGAAGGCGTGCGGGTCGACGCGCACGCGCAGCGGCGGCTGCTTGGCCGCCGAGCGGGCCGCCTGCACGTCCTTCAGCGCGGCGGCGAGGGCCGGACCCTCACGGCGGGGCGCCCGCAGCACCAGGCGCTCGTGCACCGGCTCGCCCGGGCGCGTGGAGGTCGGCACCGGGCCGAGCACCTCGGTGGAGGGCGTCCACCGTGCGGAGACGAGCGGCGTCACGTCGGCGGCCGGACCCTCGACCACGGCCACGCGCGCGACAGGAGGCAGGTGCGCCTCCGCGCGCTCGGCGAGCTCACGCTCGGCGAGGCCGGCGGGGTCGGCACGCACGAGTCCCTGCAGGAGCGCCGGGTCGCCGACCGCCACGGCGTCGGCGCGCTCCCGCGCCAGGGCGAGGGCGTTGAACCAGCGGCGGTGCGCCTCCTCGAGCACACGGAGGTCGTCGCGGCCCAGCGCCAGCCAGGTGTCCATCAGCACGACGAGCGCGTAGCCCCCGGCCACCCGCGGCTCGGCGCCGGGCGTGGCCAGCACCAGCACGTCGCCCTCGGGCGCGACCGCGAGCACGTCGGCACCGCCGGAGGTGACGACCTCGCGGCCCGGGAACGCCGCGGCGTACTCCTCGGCGGTCCGCAGCTGGCCGACGACGGGTGCGCGGAGCCGGTGCGACCCGCAGGCGCGGCAGGTCCAGCTCGGGTCGGCGGTCCCGCACCAGCGGCAGGTGGGCAGGGCGTCACGACCGGACTGGGCGAGCGGGCCCTCGCACGTGGTGCACCGGGCCGGGGTCCGGCAGTCCTGGCAGGCGAGCGACGTGCGGTATCCCCGGCGCGGCACCTGCACGAGCACCGGCCCGTCGGCGCGCCGGACCGCGGCGAACACCTCGTGCGGGAGCCGGGCGGGCGCACCACCGGCGACGCTGCCGTCGGTGACGGCGAGCCGTGGCCAGGCGCGGCGCCGGGTGACCGCCTCGGCCTGGACCGACCTCGACCAGCCCGACGCGACGAGCGACTGGCCCTCCGCCGTGCGCGCGTAGCCCGCCAGCAGCAGGGCCGTGTCCTCCCGGACCGCGCGGGTGAGCAGCACCTCGCGGGTGTGCAGGTACGGGGCGCGGGGCTCGACGTAGAGGTCGTCGCCGTCGTCCCAGAGCGCCACCAGCCCCAGCTGCCGCACGGGCGCGAACGCCGCGGCACGGGTGCCCAGCACCACCGACACCTCGCCCCGCGCGACGGCCAGGAACGCCCGGTAGCGCTCGGCGGGCTTCTGTGCGGACGACAGCACGACGTGGCGTCCCTCCCCGAGGACGGAGCGGAGCACGGTGTCCCAGTGGTCGAGGTCGCGGGCGTCGGGGACGCACACCACGCTGCCGCGACCGGAGCGCAGCGTGGCCAGCACCGCCTCCGCGACGGCGACCGCCGGGTCGCGCAGCGGGAGCGCCTCCCACACGACGCGCGGCGCTCCCCCGGACTCGAGCGAGGCGAGGAGATCGGGGCCGTCGGGCCACAGGTGCCAGGCCTCGCCGTCGACGTGGGGCAGGGGGCCCTCGGACGCGGGGACCGACGGACGGGCCTCGACCCGTGCCTGACGCGGCGGGACGGCCAGGCGCAGCACGTCGGACAGCGTGCCCGCCCAGCGGTCGGCGACCTCTCGGGCCAGGCCGAGCACCTCCGGGCTCAGCACCGGCTCCGCCGACACGACCTTGGACAGCGGGGCGAGCCGACCCTCGTGCGCCGAGGCGCCGCCGAGGCCGACCACGAACCCGTCGGTGAGCCGTCCGGCGAAGCGCACCTTGACCCGGCAGCCGGGCACGGGCTGCGGGTCCAGGTCGGCGGGCACGGCGTAGTCGAAGAGCCGGTCGAGGTGCGGCAGCGGCGTGTCGACCGCGACCCGCGCGACCAGCACGGGTTCCGCCTCACGACCAGGCTCCTCGGCTGCTGCCGGCTGGGTCGTCGGTGGGGGCGACGGCGGCAGCGCGAGGAGCTCGAGCTGGTCGCTGGTGGTCACGCGCACTGTCTACCAGCCGGCTCCGACGACACGACCGCCCCACCACGGCCCCACGCACGGGCTCACCCACGACGGACGAGACGCCGCCCCCGACCGGGGACGGCGTCTCGTCGTGGCGCGGCGGCCCGGAGGCCGACCGCTCAGTCCAGCAGGCTGCGCAGCACGTACGGCATGATGCCGCCGTTGCGGTAGTAGTTCGCCTCGCCGGGGGTGTCGATGCGGACGACCGCGTCGAACTCGACGGTCTCGCCGCCCTCCTGCGTGGCGACGACCTTGACCGTCTTCGGCGTGCGGCCCTCGTTGAGCTCGGTGACACCGTTGACCGAGAAGGTCTCCTCGCCCGTGAGGCCCAGCGACTCGGCGTTCTCGCCCTGCGGGAACTGCAGCGGGAGGACGCCCATGCCGATGAGGTTCGAGCGGTGGATGCGCTCGTAGGACTCCGCGATGACGACCTTCACGCCCAGCAGCGCCGTGCCCTTGGCCGCCCAGTCGCGCGACGAGCCGGAGCCGTACTCCTTGCCCGACAGCACCACCAGCGGCACGCCGGCGGCCTGGTAGTTCTGCGACGCGTCGAAGACGGTCGTGACCTCTCCCCCGGCCGTGAAGTCGCGTGTGAAGCCACCCTCGGTGCCCGGGGCGATCTGGTTGCGCAGGCGGATGTTCGCGAACGTGCCGCGGATCATGACCTCGTGGTTGCCGCGGCGCGAGCCGAGGGAGTTGAAGTCACGCGGCTCGACGCCCTTCTCCATCAGGTACTTGCCCGCGGGGCTGTCCTTCTTGATGGCACCGGCCGGGCTGATGTGGTCGGTCGTCACCGAATCGCCGAGCTTGAGGAGCACGCGAGCGCCCTCGATGTCGGTGACCGGCTCCGGCTCCAGGCCCATGCCGTCGAAGTACGGCGCCTTGCGGGCGTACGTGGAGTCCTCGTCCCAGGCGAACGTGTCGCCCTCGGGCGTCGGCAGGTTCTGCCAGCGCTCGTCGCCCGCGAAGACGTCGGCGTACTCCTTGCCGAACGTGTCGCTCGTGATCGAGGAGGCGATGACGTCCTCGACCTCGGCCGGGGACGGCCAGATGTCCTTCAGGTACACCGGGTTGCCGTCGGTGTCCTCACCGAGCGGCTCCGTCGTGATGTCGACGTCCATCGAGCCGGCGATGGCGTAGGCGACCACCAGCGGCGGCGACGCCAGGTAGTTCATCTTGATGTCCGGGTTGATGCGGCCCTCGAAGTTGCGGTTGCCCGACAGCACCGAGACGACGGCGAGGTCGTTCTCGTTGACGGCGGCGCTCACCTCGGGGATGAGCGGACCGGAGTTGCCGATGCAGGTCGTGCAGCCGTAGCCGACGAGGTTGAAGCCCAGCTTGTCGAGGTAGGGCGTGAGGCCGGAGCGGTCGTAGTAGTCCGAGACGACCTTCGACCCGGGCGCCAGCGTCGTCTTGACCCACGGCTTGCGCGTCAGGCCCTTCTCGACGGCCTTCTTCGCGAGCAGCGCCGCGCCGATCATGACCGACGGGTTCGACGTGTTCGTGCACGACGTGATCGCGGCGATGGTGACGGCGCCGTGGTCGAGGGTGAACGTCTGGCCGTCGAGCGTGACCTCGATCGGGTTGCTCGGGCGACCGCCGTCGGCGGGGACGCACGAGAGGTAGTCGCGCGAGGGCGTGGTGCCCTCGGCGTCCGAGGCCGGCGGGTCGGAGGCGGGGAACGACTCCTCGAGCGCCTCGTCGTACTTGCCCGTGGTGGTCTCGGCCTCCTCCTCGACGTACGCGTTGAGCGCGCCGCGGAAGCCCTCCTTGGCCGACGCGAGCTCGACGCGGTCCTGGGGACGCTTCGGGCCGGCGATCGAGGGGACGACCGTCGAGAGGTCGAGCTCGAGGTACTCGGAGTAGCGCGGCTCGTGGTCGGGGTCGTGCCACAGGCCCTGGGCCTTGGCGTAGGCCTCGACGAGCGCGACCTGCTCGGCGCTGCGGCCGGTCAGCTCGAGGTACTTCGTGGTCTCCTCGTCGATCGGGAAGACCGCGATGGTGGAGCCGTACTCGGGGCTCATGTTGCCGATCGTGGCGCGGTTGGCCAGCGGGACGGCGCCGACGCCGGAGCCGTAGAACTCGACGAACTTGCCGACGACGCCGTGGTCGCGCAGCATCTCGGTGATCGTGAGCACGAGGTCGGTCGCCGTGGCGCCCTCGGGCAGCTCGCCGTGGAGCTTGAAGCCGACGACGCGCGGGATGAGCATGCTGATCGGCTGGCCGAGCATCGCGGCCTCGGCCTCGATGCCGCCCACGCCCCAGCCGACGACGCCGAGGCCGTTGACCATGGTGGTGTGGGAGTCGGTGCCGACGCAGGAGTCGGGGTAGACCGTGCCGTCCTTGTCGAACACGACGCGCGCGAGGTGCTCGATGTTGACCTGGTGCACGATGCCGGTTCCGGGCGGGACGACCTTGAAGTTGTCGAACGCGCCCTGGCCCCAGCGCAGGAACTTGTAGCGCTCGCCGTTGCGCTCGTACTCGATCTCGACGTTGCGCTCGAAGGCCTCGGGCGTGCCGAAGACGTCGGCGATCACGGAGTGGTCGATGACCATCTCGGCGGGTGCGAGCGGGTTGATCTTGGACGGGTCGCCGCCGAGGTCGACCATGGCCTCGCGCATGGTGGCGAGGTCGACGACGCAGGGGACGCCGGTGAAGTCCTGCATGATCACGCGCGCGGGCGTGAACTGGATCTCCTGGTCGGGCTCGCTCGACGGGTCCCAGGCGGCGATCGCCTTGATGTCGTCGGCGGTGATGTCGGCCCCGTCCTCGGTGCGCAGGAGCGCCTCGAGCAGGACCTTCAGGCTGAACGGGAGCGTGGTGACGTCGAGGCCGTCACCCTGCACCGCGTCAAGCTTGAAGTACGTGTAGCTGGTGCCGTCCACCTCGAGCGTCTGCTCGGCGTTGAAGCTGTCGACCATGGGTGTCTCCTTCGCGTCGGGTTCCATCCTGCCGACCGGACCGCCGGGCTGCCAGGTCAGGTGCGCCTTACCTGACGCCCTGCCAGCTGCCGCGACACGTGCACCGCGAGGGTGTCCGGCCGGGAAAGTCTCTTGATGTCAAGATACACGATGTCAAGAGGAATGTTCGACGACGCGGTCGCCGGCGGGTCAGAAGAGCCCGGGCCAGCGCCACAGGAGCGGCCACATGAACGCCAGCTGCGCCGCGCACACCGTCAGGACGCCCACCACGCCGACCGCGTCGAGGACGACGAGCGCGCGACGCCGCGGCACCGACGTGGCCGCGTCGTCGCCGTGCGCACGGACGACCTCGGTGCCGGCGACGCGGTCGAGCACACCGCGGTGCATGCCCAGGAGCAGCGGCACCAGCAGCGCCAGGAGGCCCAGGTAGGCCGCGAACCCGAGGTGCCACGCGTCCGGCGTGGCCGAGCGCAGGACCGTGGGCAGGCCAATGGGCACCGCCGCCACGGCGAGGTCGATCAGCACCGCGGCCGCGAGCCCACGCAGCAGGCCACGCGCGGCCCCGGTCGGGCTCCCCTCTCCCGCGCGGACGACCCGCAGGCCCTCGCGGTGCTTGCCGATGCTGTGCCCGCGGACGCCCTGCCGCAGACCGTTGTTCCACAGCACGAACAGCTCTCCGGCGACGAGCCCGCCCAGCAGCAGTCCGTCGGAGCGGCCCAGGGTCCACACGTCGCCGGTGGTCGCGCTGCCCAGGATCCGCGCGACGAGCACCACCAGCGCGCCCGCGGTGAAGGCGACGCAGAACAGCAGCACGTCCTGGGCGAGCGCCGAGCGTCGCAGGTCGCCGACGGTGCGTTCCTCGTCGCCGACGTCGGACGCGGGCGTGAGGTCCTGGGCGTCGTTCATCGCATCGCTCCGATCCAGCGGGCGGCCGCGCGGCCGTCGCGCACCCGACTCTCCCACGTCATGCCCACGCCGAGCATCGACACACCGGCGGCGGCGATGAGGATCCAGCGCGGCAGCGCGACGGCGACCGGACCGAGCTGGACGAGGAGCAGCAGCCCCACCAGGACGGCCCCTGCCACGAAGGGCGCGAGCCAGCGCAGCCGGACGCCGAGCGCCAGCACGGCGAGCGACACGAGCCCCAGTGCGAGCCCCCGCGGACTCGTCGGAGCGAGGAGCGCCTGCGGCAGGCTCGGCAGCAGTCCGAGCACGAGCCCCGGCCCGAGGGCGACCACCGTGCTGCGCGGCGGCTCCGTGCGCAGCAGCACCCACGCCCCGGCACCGAGCAGCACGAGCGCGAACGGCACGGTGTAGGCCTCGACCACGCCGACGTCGCTGGCCACGAGCCGCAGCACGTAGGCGATGCCGAGCGGCACGGTCGCCACCCACCGCAGGACGGCCCGGTCGGGGACGAGGAGCGAGACGAGCACCAGCGTGGCGCCCAGCAGCGTGAGCAGGAGGGCGAGCCAGGCGAGCGACGTCGTCCCCGCCGCCCACAGCACGGTGACGAGGAGCGCGGTCACCGCGGCCAGCTCGACCCCACGGCGACCTCGACGGTCGTCGAGGAGTGCCGACGCCCCCGCCCCGACGACGAGGGCCGCGAGCAGGACGGTGAGCGAGGCGACGGTCGCAGGCGCGTCGACCAGCTCGAGGACCGGGACGGTCGAGGCGATCGCGGTCACGGCCGCCGCCGACGCGGCGAGGTCGCGCCAGGGCGGTCCGTCGTCCGGCAGCGCGCAGACCCCGAGCAGGACGGCCGCCAGCGGCCAGGCGACGACGGCCGTCTCCCAGTCGCCGATGCACACGACGACGGCCACGGTCGCGAGCACCCCACCGACCGCGCGCAGGAAGGCGCGGTCGGCGACCAGCAGCGAGACCAGGACGGCGGCAACGGCCGGGAGCAGGAGGGTGGCGACGAGCCACACGACGTCGACGTCGACCACGGCCGCGGCGACGAGCACGCCGCCCAGCGCCAGCAGGCCCGAGCCGCCCTCGACGCCCAGACGACCAGTGCGGTCGCGCAGCCCGACGCCGGAGACCACCAGTGCGAGCGCGGCCGCCGCGGCGAGGACGACGCCTGTCGCCCCCGTCCCCAGGTCGGTCAGCTGGGCGGGCGGCACGAGCGCGATCCCGACATGCACGGTCGCGACCGCCGCCAGCACCTCTCGCACCGGAGCGGGTCGTGCCGCCCGGGCGGCGACCACGGCCACGAGCGCCGACACGCCCCACACCCACCACGCGGTGGACCAGTCCCCCGCGACCAGCAGGTCCGCGACCACCGCGGCCGTGGCCGCAAGAGCGGGGTGGGCGACCCGTCGACCGTGCGGCGCGGCCGCGACGAGCGCGAGGGTCGCCCCGAGCGTGAGCGCGGCGACCGCTCCCGCGACCGGGCTGACCTCCGCCGCGCTGGTCGCTACGGTCACGAGGAGCGCGGCGGCGAGACCGGTCTCGACCCCGGTGCGCCGTGCGACGTCGTCGACCAGGAGCACTCCGACGAGGAACGTCAGCACGATCGCGGCGACGAGGGCGGCCAGCCGGACCTGCGCGTCGCCGTCGAGCGCCACCACCAGCACGCCTGCCGTCCCTGGGCCCCAGGCTGCGGCCAGGCCGAGCGCGACACCACTCCGCAGGCGGGGCGCCCGCACGAGCGCGACGACGACCAGGCCGAGCGTCGCGGCAGCCCACACGACGACGCACGCCCACGGCGCGTCGAGGGCGAGCGCGGGCGCGACGGCCAGCGTCGCGACCGACACCCACCACCACGGTGCGGGCCTTCCGGTGGGCGTCCCGAAGGTCGTCACGGCCCAGAGCACGAGGGCACCGGCGACGACGCTGCCGGCCAGCAGCACCGCCGACGGACCGGCGTCGGCGAGCACAGACCAGGCGGTGACGACGGCGACGCTGGTGGCCGCGCCGGGCGCCCAGGGCCGCAGACGTCCCACGACGCGCCAGCGTGCAGCACCGAGGACGACCAGCGTCGCTGTGGCACCGAGGGTCCACGCGAGCCAGGGCCGGTCGGTGCCGGGCACGTCGAAGGTCGTGAGGGGGTGGTCGATGCGCTGGCCGCCCGTGGTCGTCAGTGCCTCGCCCACCACGGCCAGCAGCTGCGCTCCCCACGGGAAGAGCGCGAGCGTCACCAGGAGCGATGGCGCGATGCCTGCCGCACGCGCTCCTCGTGCCCACGGTCCGCGGCCGGGGACCCAGACCGCGGGGACCGCGACCGCGGCAAGCACGAGCAGGGCGCCGTACTGCGGTGCCGCCGACCACGCGGGCAGGGCCGCCAGGAGCGTGAGCGTCGAGAGCGCGGCGCCGGCGGACACCGTCCGCGCCGGGGCGGGCAACCGCCCGAACGACGCGAGGCCGGCAGCGACGCCGGCGATGATCGCGAGGGGGACGCCGTGGGCCCCGCCGACCAGGTCGACCAGTGCGGGGTGCGCGACGGCGTCCACGAGGGCCAGGACGACGGCGACCAGCGCAGCGACCCCGCCCGCGGCGAGAGCGACCCAGGCCCCCACCCGTGCGGTCGCCCAGTGCAGTGCGGCACCGACGAGCACGGCGACGACGAGCGCCGCGGTCGCCGACCAGAAGGGGCGCGCTCCGCCGTCGTCGAGCACGACCGCCACCCGCACCCCGGCGGCCGCCCCGGCGAGGCCGCCGAGCACCGACACGACGACCAGCTCGCGGGCGTCGTCGAGGGTGCGTCGTCCGAACCTGACGATCGCCGCGGTCGTGAGCACCACCACGGCGCACCACAGCAGGTCCCACGGCGCGCCGGGCAGCGCGTCGAGACCGAGGAGTCCCTGGTCGCGCGCGGCGAACCAGTCGAGCGTGAACAGGCCCAGGAAGACGGTCCACAGGGCCTCGGCCGACGCCCGGAGACGTCGGCGCGTGACCACGGTGGCGACACCACCCGCGACGGCCGTCGCCGCCAGCAGCACCAGGGCGCGGCCGAGGATGCCCATCGGACCCCAGTAGACGGTGATGAAGATGGCGCCGGCCACGAGGAGGGCGAGGGCACCGAGCGCCAGGAGGACCGTGCCCACCGAGACGGGCGCGCGCGGCGTCGTCGCCGCGACCGAGTCGACCGTAGGGACGGTCGGGGGCGGGCTGGTCGGGGCTGGGCTGGCGGCCGCTGGTGCTGGGGCCGGCGCTGTTGCCGTGGCTGGCTCCGGCACCGTCACGGTCGACACAGGAGCGGGCGCTGCGGGGACGGGCGCCGCGACCGTCTGCGGCCGGCTGGCGCGGCGGGCTCGCTCGAGGTCGCGGTCGACCCGCAGGAGCTGGTTCCACAGCCGTCCCGCCTCGGCGGTGCGCAGGTCGAGACCGCAGCGCGCGCAGACCCGCGCACCGTCGAGTCGCGCCCGGCAGTCGGGGCACACGGTCGGATCGGCGTAGGCCATGGCGACACCCTGCCCGTCCAGGTGGTCCTCGGACAACCTCGTCGGCCGCCGCGGGGGTCAGTCGACGCGGTCGAGGACGGCCACGCACTCCACGTGGTGCGTCATCGGGAAGAGCGCGAACGCCCGCAGCGGACCGAGGCGGTACCCGTGCTCGGCGAACGTGGCGACGTCGCGGGCGAGCGCCGCCGGGTCGCAGGCCACGTAGACGACTCGGCGGGCGCCGAGGGCCGCGACGGCCGGCACGGCCTTGCGCGCGCCGGTGCGCGGCGGGTCGAGGACGACGACGTCGACGCCGTCGGCGAGGGCGGGGTCGCGGCGCAGCGCCCCCTCGGTCGAGTCGGCCACGAGGCGCACCTGGCTGCGACCGTGCAGCGACCTGCGGGCGTCGCGAGCTCCTTGCCGGTCCGCCTCGACGCTGACGACGAGGCCGTCCGGTCCGACGGCGTCGGCGAGGAAGGCGGTGAAGAGTCCCACGCCGGCGTAGAGGTCGGCGACGCGGTCGCCGGGGCGCGCCTCGACGGCGTCGAGGACGGCGTCGACGAGGGTCCGCGCCGCCTCGGGGTGCACCTGCCAGAAGCCCGAGCCGGTGACGGTGAAGTCGTGCGGTGCGACGTGCTCGGTGAGCCGGGTGCCTCCGGCGCGGCGGTGACCGTCGGTGCCGGCCACGCCGTCGACGTCGAGGTCTGAGGGCACGGTGGCGTCGGTGACGACGAGGCGCTGCCCGGTGGACGAGACGATGGCCTCGACCGGGCCGCTGTCCCAGCGGTGCGCGGTGACGTCGGGCAGGTCGGGGTGGGCGATGGGGCAGTGATCGACGGGCACGACCTCGTGCGAGCGGTGCTTGCGCAGACCGGGGCGCCCGTCGGGCGTGGTCGACCAGGTGACGCGCGTGCGCCAGCCGAGGGTGGGTCGGACCTCCTCGACGACGACGTCGCGCTCGATGCCGGCGAGCCGGCGCAGCTGCTCGGCGACGACGTCGGCGAGCAACCGGCGCTGCGCGGCGGGCTCGACGTGCTGGAAGTCGCAGCCGCCGCAGGTGCCGGCGAGGGCGCAGGGCGGCTCGACGCGGTCGGGCGAGGCCTCCAGGACCTCGACGGCGTCGGCTCGCAGGAACCGCTTGGTGGTGTCGGTGACGCGGATGCGGACCCGCTCCCCCGGCAGGCTGTGCCGGACGAAGACGACCTGCCCGTCCAGCCGCGCCACGCAGCTCCCGCCGTGGGCGACGGGCCCCACCTCGACCACAGGAAGACTCTTCCCGTTCACGCCCGACCACCTCGCACGGGCCCACGAGCCCACCGAGGGCACAGGGCGACGGGCCCCACCTCGACCGCAGGGAGACCAAAGTCGCTCACGGGCGCGTGTCCGGATTGTCGGCGTGGGGCTGCTCGGGGCGGGGCTGGTCGCCGAGGCCGCGGCGGACGTCTCCGGGGGCGGGACCGATGACGCTGCGCGGGTCGACCTTGGCGGCGGAGCTGAGCTGGTAGGGCACGCTCGTGACCATGACCCCGGGCATGAACAGCAGGCGCCCCTTGAGGCGCAGGGCGGTCTGGTTGTGGAGGAGCTGCTCCCACCAGCGCCCGACGACGTACTCGGGGATGTAGACGCTGACGATGTCGCGGGGGCTCTCGCGGCGCTTCTCCTTGACGTACTTGACGACGGGGCGCACGAGCTCGCGGTAGGGCGAGGAGACGACGGTGAGCGGAACAGGGATGGCGAGCTCGTCCCAGCGCTCGCGGAGGGCTGTGGTGTCCTGCGGGTCGAGCTCGACGTAGAGCGCCTCGAGCGTGGAGGGCCGGGCCACGCGGGCGTAGGCGAGGGCGCGGAGCGCGGGCTTGTGGAGGCGTCCGATGAGCACCACGGCGTGCACGCGGGACGGGAGGGCGACGTCGGTGTCGTCGATGGCGAGCTCGTCGCTGACCCGCTGGTAGTGGCGGTTGATGCCGAGCATGAGGAAGAAGACGAACGTCATGGCCAGGATGGCGATCCAGGCGCCGGCGAGGAACTTGGTGATGAGGACGATGACGAGCACGGTCGCCGTCATCGCCAGGCCGAAGCTGTTGACGATGCGCGAACGCTTCATCCGGCGTCGCTCGGTGGGGTCGGTCTCGGTCGCGAGGTGGCGGGTCCAGTGCCGGATCATGCCGAGCTGGCTGAGGTTGAAGGAGACGAACACGCCCACGATGTAGAGCTGGATCAGCTTGGTGACCTCGGCGTCGAACGCGAGGATCAGGACGATGGCGGCGACGGCGAGCAGGACGATGCCGTTGCTGAACGCCAGACGGTCGCCGCGGGTGTCGAGCTGGCGGGGCAGGTGGCCGTCGCGGGCCAGGATCGAGCCGAGGACGGGGAAGCCGTTGAAGGCGGTGTTCGCGGCGAGGACCAGGATCACGCCGGTGCAGGCGATGGTGAAGTAGAACAGCGGCTGGGCGTCGCTGTAGAGGGCCTTCGCGAGCTGGGCGATGACGGTCGGCTGGTCGTAGCCCTCGCCGACGGGCTGGCCGTCGAGCAGCAGCTGGCGGGCGGGGTCCTCGACGTAGCGGACGTGCATGGCGTCGGCGAGCAGGATGATGCTCATCAGCATCGTGATGGAGATGGTGCCGAGCAGCAGGAGCGTCGTGGCGGCGTTCTGGCTCTTCGGCTTGCGGAAGGCGGGGACGCCGTTGCTGATCGCCTCGACGCCGGTGAGCGCGGCGCAGCCGGAGGAGAAGGCACGTGCCAGGAGGAACGCCATCGCCAGTCCGGTGAGCGCCGAGTCGTAGGGCGCCTCCGCGGCGATGTCGTAGGGGGCGCTCTCCGCCTGCGGCAGGTCGCCGAGCAGGTACCGGACGAGTCCCCAGGCGGCCATCAGGCCGATGGCGAGCATGAACAGGTACGTCGGGACCGCGAACGCGGTGCCGGACTCCTTCGTGCCGCGCAGGTTCAGCGCCATGAGCAGCAGGACCAGGACCGACGCGGCGAGTGCCTCGTGGCCGACGAGCCACGGGATGGCCGAGGTCGCGTTCTGCACGCCCGAGGAGATCGACACGGCGACCGTGAGGACGTAGTCGACGAGCAGGGCGCTCGCCACCGTCACGCCGGCCTTCGGTCCGAGGTTGGTGGTGGCGACCTCGTAGTCGCCGCCGCCGCTCGGGTAGGCGTGGACGTTCTGCCGGTAGGACGCGACGACCGTGAGCATGACGAGGACGACGGCGATGCCGATCTTCCAGTTGAACGCGTAGGCGGTGATGCCGCCCATGGAGAGCGTCAGGAAGATCTCGTCGGGGGCGTACGCGACGGACGACAGCGCGTCGCTCGCGAACACGGGCAGGGCGATGCGCTTCGGCAGCAGCGTCTCCCCCAGCTGGGTACTGCGCAGCTTCCGTCCGACGATGGTCCGCTTGACGGACTCGACCATGCCCACGAGCGACGATGGTAGCCGCGGGGTCGTCCGCCCGCCGGGGCGCGGGCGCGCGGCACGGCACCGGTGCCCCGGACCGGCCCACGACGTCCTCGCGTCCGTGTAGCGTCGCCCCCGTGCACATCGTGATCATGGGCTGCGGCCGCGTCGGGTCGACGCTCTCGCGCAGCCTCGAGGAGCGCGGCCACACGACGGCCGTGATCGACTCCAACCCTGACGCGTTCCGCCGCCTGGGCCCCGGCTTCACGGGGACGACGGTCACCGGCATGGGCTTCGACCGCGAGGTGCTGCGCGCGGCGGGGATCGAGCAGGCCGACGGCTTCGCGGCGGTCTCCAGCGGCGACAACTCCAACATCATCTCCGCGCGCGTGGCCCGCGAGCAGTTCGGCGTCGGCAACGTCGTCGCGCGCATCTACGACCCCGGTCGCGCCGAGGTGTACGAGCGGCTGGGCGTGCCCACGGTGGCCACCGTCCCGTGGGCGGCCGACCAGGTGCTGCGCCGTCTGCTGCCGGCCGGGTCGGAGCCGGCCTGGCGCGACCCGTCGGGCCAGCTGCGCCTCGACACCGTGTACGCGCCGTTCCCGTGGATCGGCCACCACGTCTCCGACCTCGAGGACGCCGCCGGCGTGCGCGTCGCCTACCTCACCCGGCTCGGCTCGGGCGTCGTCGCGACGGCCCGCACCGTGATGCAGGAGGGCGACGTGCTCGCCGTGTTCATGCGAGACGAGGACGCCGAGCGTGCCCACGCGGTGCTCGAGTCCGGACCTGAGGAGGCCTGATGCGCGTCGCCATCGCCGGTGCCGGTGCGGTCGGCCGGTCCGTCGCCCTCGAGCTGACCGAGAACGGTCACCAGGTGCTGCTCATCGACAAGTCGCCGGGGTCCATCCGCTCCGACGTCGTGCCCGACGCCCAGTGGCTGCTCGCCGACGCGTGCGAGATGTCGTCGCTGGCCGAGGCCGGCCTGCACACCTGCGACGTCGTCATCGCGGCGACCGGTGACGACAAGGTCAACCTCGTCGTCTCGTTGCTCGCCAAGACCGAGTTCTCGGTGCCGCGCACCGTCGGCCGCGTGAACCACCCGAGCAACGAGTGGCTGTTCGGAGAGTCGTGGGGCGTCGACGTCGCCGTCTCGACGCCGCGCCTGATGTCGGCGCTCGTCGAGGAGGCGGTCTCGGTCGGCGACCTCGTCCGCCTGTTCACGTTCCGCCAGAGCAACACGAGCCTGGTCGAGCTGACCATGCCCGCCGACTCTCCCTACACCGGCCGTCTTGTGCGCGACGTCCCCTGGCCGCGCGACGTCGTGCTCGTCGCCATCCTGCGCGACAACGCCATCGAGACCCCCGACCCCGAACGCTCTCTCGAGGCGGGCGACGAGCTGCTCTTCGTCACCGCCGAGGACGCCGAGGTCGAGATCGGCTCGCTGCTCTCCCCCAAGTCCTGACGTCGCGCTGCGGCTGGGGCCGGGTCCTCGTCGGCCTGCGGCTGCGCTGGCGCGGGTTCAACTCGTCCTGCGCTCCGCAAGGGCCTCGACCGGGCGGCTGGGAATCGTGCTGGTCTGGGGTCTCGGGCTGCGGGTTGCGCTCGGGGTGGACGCACGATTCTTCGTTTGCGCGCCCTGGGCGGTGGGTTTGCCACCGCATCGTCCTCAGCGGTGGATCTGCCACCTTCTCAGCGCCCTACAGGTGGAGAATCCACCGCCGACGGGATCAGACGTGGCAGAGCTTCTCCCTTCTCGTGGACCGTGCCACGAGAAGGGAGAAGCGCTGCCCACCCCACCCCAAGGGCACCCACGCTTCTTCATTCACGCGTAGAAGGTCGAACGCTTCTGCGTTGGTGACGGGATCCCGTAGCAAACGCAGAAGCCTCGGCCTCCACCTCACCAACGCAGATCCTTGCGTCCCACGCGAGCCACAGCCCGAGACCTCAGGCCAGCGCGCCGCCCAGCCGCCCGGTCGAGGCCCTTTCGAAGGCCACCCCCAGCGAAACCCGAGCCAGCGCACCAGCAACCCCAGACCCCCGGCGCCAGCGCACCAGCAGGTCCAGTCGCTGCCTCAGCGCGTGCTCGCGCCCGGCTCGAGGGGGGTCGCGTTGCGCGACAGGACCCACGCCATGGCGGCGAAGGCGGCGACCTGGAGGGGCCAGCCGAGCACGACCTTGGAGGTGCCGAGGAGGGCGACGTGGTCGCCTGCCCAGAGCGGGTACTGCACGAGGACGCGCACGATGCAGGGGGCGGCGAAGAGCCAGGTGAGCAGCGAGCATAGGCGGACGAGCTGGCGGTCCTCGTGCCACTCGGTGGGCTCACCGGTCAGGCTGCCGATCAGGAAGCCGACGAGTGGCCAGCCGACCAGGATCGACACGACGAACACGGCCGCGTAGGCGCCGTTGTAGAGGATGCCCGGCAGGAACACGTCGCGGGCCTCGCCGCTGCGCGAGGCGAACACCGCCGCGATCGCGATGCCGACGAGCGCATTGAGCACGAACTGGACCGTGGAGCGCTGCACCAGACGCACGGCCAGCAGCACGACCGCGCTGCCGACGCTCGCGATCAACGACGTACGGAGGTCCTTCGTGACGATCCAGCAGACGGTGAAGACGATCGTCGGCACGGCGCTCTCGACGATGCCGCGACCGCCGCCCAGCGCCTCGGCGAGCTTGGAGCGGACGAGCTCCTCGACCGTGGTGTAGCGCCGTGCCCCGTCGCCCGGACCGTCGTGACGGGCGGGCTCGGCGGAAGCGTCAGGCATCGAGCTCGTAGCGCGGGTTGTAGAGCACGCAGCTGTCGCCGCGCCGGCCGATCCGTCCGTGGACCGTCAACCGACGTCCGGGCTCGATGCCCCTGATCTCGCGCCGACCGAGCCACACGAGCGTCACATGGCCGGACCCGTCGTACAGCTGCGCCTCGAGCGCGCTCACCCCGTCGGAGACGGGCCGGGTGGTCACCGAGCGCAGCTCGCCGTGCAGCGAGCAGACGGCACGGTCGGACTGCGACGCCAGGAGCCGGCAGCCGGCCTGGTCGGCGCTGCGCTGCAGCTCGTCGTCCTCGATCTGCTCGAGGGTCGGCCGGCGCCAGGCACGGCTCAGTCGCGAAGGCATGCGTCCATCCTAGGTCGGTTCGCCGTCAGGACCGAGGGTCACGGGCTCCGCGTCGGGCGGCAGCTCGATCAGCAGCGGCTCGCGGACGGGGCGCGGGTCGTCGCCGCGCACGACCACCACCTCGCGGAACGCCTGCTCGAGGAGACCGTCCTCGTCGGGCTCGAGCGCCGCCGAGCCGAGGAACGTCGCGCGCAGCATCCAGCGGGGACCCTCGACGGCGACGATCCGCGACGGCTGGAACCCGTCCTGGCCGTCGGGCAGGGTGACGGGGATCTGCACCCGCAGCTCCGGTCCGAAGGGCCCGTCGAGCTCCTCGACCTGGCCCTCGAGCCGCTGCACCTCCGCCACCAGCTCCTGACGCACCTCGTCCCACAGGCCGCCGCTGCGGGGCGCGGCGAAGGCGCGCAGCTCCAGGCCCGCCTCCTCGGTCACGAGCACGACGGAGCCGGCGCCGCCGCCGTCGTCCTGCGGCACCTGCAGCTGGAAGCCGACCCGGCCGCGGATGCGCAGCGGGCCGAGGTCGACGTAGCCCGCCTCGTCGGCGGAGGCCTCCGTGGAGTCTCGCGGTCGGGTCGGCGTGCTCACCGCCTCGGACTGCTCGCTGGTGCTCGTCTCGTCGGGTGCGGTCTGCTCGCGCTCGCGGCGACGTCGGATCATCGGTGCTCTCCCACGGATCGGTGGCCGCCGGTCGAGCCGTAGCCCCCGGCGCCTCGGCTGGTGTCCTCGAGTGACTCGACCTCGCGGAAGGTCACGTGCTCGACGCGCTGGACGACGAGCTGCGCGATGCGGTCGCCCCGCGCCACCTCGACCGTCTCTCGTAGGTCGTGGTTGACCAGCAGCACCTTGATCTCGCCGCGGTAGCCCGCGTCGACCGTGCCGGGCGTGTTCACGACCGAGAGGCCGTGCCGCAGCGCCAGACCGGACCGGGGGTGCACGAAGGCCGCGTACCCGTCGGGCAGGGCGATGGCGATGCCGGTCGGCACGAGCACCCGCTCGCCCGCGGCCAGCGTGGCCGGTGCTGCGGCGTGCAGGTCGACGCCCGCGTCCCCCGGGTGCGCGTACGCGGGGACCGGGAGCTGCGGGTCGAGGCGTCGCACCGCGATCTCGAGCATGCTCGCGACCCTACTCGGGTGGACCTGGCCCGGATGCGGCAGGCTTGCAGGGTGCAGAACCGTCGTGAGCGCCTCGTGGCTCCCGTGTCGTGGTGGGTCGGCGTGCTCGCCTTCGCCCTCGCCTGGGCCTGGCTGCTGCTGGTCGTCGCCGGCACCGGCGCAGCCGTGGTGACCTTCGTCGGCGTGGCCGTGCTCACGGGTGCCGTCGTGTGGGCGTACGGACGCACCGTCGTCGACGCCGGCCCCGACGGCCTGCGCGTCGGACGCGCGTTCCTGACGGCGGAGCACGTGGGTGCCGTCACCCCGCTCGACCGCGTCGCGACCCGCGAGGCCCTCGGACCCCGTGCCGACGCCCGTGCCTGGTTGCACGTGCGCCCCTACGTCGACACCGCCGTGCGCGTCGACGTCGACGACCCGGCCGACCCTGCCCCCTACTGGCTGGTCTCCACCCGCCACCCGAAGGCGGTCGCCGCCGCGCTCGGCGCGCGTCCCGCCTCCTCCGACGCACCCGACCAGCCCACTCCAGACCCGAGGTGACGACCATGGCTCGCACGTCCCGCAAGGCCCGCACGACCCCCAGCCTGGAGACGGCGACCCCGCCGCGGAAGGCGTCGCGCTCCAGCCGTACCAGCTGGAAGCTGCTGGACCGCTCGACCACCATCGCCGCGGGTCTGCTCGCCCGCCAGGCCTCGACCGTCACCTGGCGTCTCGCGACGGGTCGCAAGCCCCCGACCGCGGGACGGCACCCGGACGTCGAGACCAAGGAGGCCGTGGCATGGGCTGTGGTCGGGGGTGCCCTCGTCGAGGTCGTCCGCCTGCTCGTGCGTCGAGGCGCGGCGGGCTACTGGGTGCGCTCCACGGGCGACCTCCCGCCCGGGATGAAGCCGCTGAAGGGTGCCTCGGTCGGGGCACGCGTGGCCGCGGCCGCAGGAACGACAGAGCCGGCTTCCTCGCGGAAGCCGGCTCGGCGTCGTCGGCGCTCGCGCTGAGCGAGCCCGGGCTGGTGGGACGTCCCACCGGTGCGTGCTGCGTCAGTAGGCGCAGTCCCGGCAGATGAGCCGGTCGCCCTTCTCCTCGGCGAGCTGGGACCGGTGGTGCACCAGGAAGCACGACGAGCACGTGAACTCGTCGGACTTGCGCGGCACCACCTGGACGGCCAGCTCCTCGTGAGAGAGGTCGGCACCAGGCAGCTCGAAGGACTCGGCCGCCTCGACCTCGTCCTCGTCCACCTTGCCCGAGTTCTTCTCGTGGCGACGCGCCTTGAGCTCCTCGATGCTGTCCTCGGACTGCTCTTCCTCAGTCTTGCGAGGCGCGTCGTAGTCGGTAGCCATGTACCCCTCCGTCGTGTGCGTTCAACCGACGGGATTGTTCCACACCGGCACAAGCCGTCGTCGGTCAGTACCCACAAGCCCGGACGACGTCGAAGTATTCCCCTGCGAGGGCGGGGTGGGCGGCCATCACGAGCCGTCCGTCAGGCGCTCCGTCGAGTCCCTCCGGCGAGTCCCTGCTCGCGGCGACGCTCCGGCAGGTAGCCGAAGCCGGTGCCGACGAGTGCCTCGGCCAGCGGCGGGGGCTCGGGGGCGTGCAACGGCCGTCGCTCCTCGCCGCTCCAGCGCCAGGCACCGGCGCCCAGGACGGCCGCCCACTCCTCGCCGGTCGCGATGTTCACGACGTACCCGGCCACCTCGGTCGCGCCGTCCGGGCCGTCGAGACGAGCCGCGATGGAGACCGCGTAGGCCGGGATGCCGTAGACGAAGTTGACGGTGCCGTCGATGGGGTCGACCACCCACTCGACACCGCTGGTGCCGCGGACGCCGCCACCCTCCTCCCCGAGGAAGCCGTCGTCGGGGCGGGCGGCGAGCAGACGCTCCCGGACCAGCTCCTCGCTGGCGCGATCGACCTCCGTGACGACGTCGACGCGGCTCGACTTGGTGTCGGCCACGCCCACCCGGCCCTCCGGTCGCCGCGCACGCACGAGCGCCGCGGCCTCGAGCCCGACCTCCCGGGCCAGCTCGACGAGTGCATGGGGGTCGACGGCGTCGCTCATGCGTGCGCCGGGCGGTCGCCGCGCAGGTTGGCGCAGCAGTTCGGCACGCACACCCACGGGTTCGCCCCGCAGCTGCCGATCGTGGCGGGCGTCGGGTCCTCGCCGCGGTCGGCCGCCGCGCGCTCCTGCAGGAGGTCGGTGATCATCGCGACGAAGGCCGGGTGCGAGCCGGGCGTCGGCACGCGGACGAAGCGCAGCCCCAGCTCCTCCGCCGTCGCCTTGGCCTCGGTGTCGAGGTCGTAGACGACCTCCATGTGGTCGGAGACGAACCCGATGGGCACCACCACCACCGACGTCACACCGTCGGCGGCGAGCTTCTCGAGGTGGTCGTTGACGTCGGGCTCGAGCCACGGGGTGCGCGGCGAGCCGGACCGCGAGCAGTAGACGAGCTCCCACGGCAAGCCCTGGTGCCGCGGCTCGAGTCCGGCCATCACGAGGCGCGCGGTCTCGAGGTGCTGGTCGCGGTAGGCGCCGACACCCGGGCCGCCGCTCGCGTCGTTCATCGCGTCGGGGATCGAGTGGGTCACGAAGACGACGTGCGTGTCGTCAGGTGCGTCGGCGAGCGCAGCCCGCGTGTGCTCCACGAACGGCGCCACGAAGCCGGGGTGGTTGAAGGGCAGCCGCAGTCGACTGAGCTCGATGTCGAGGCCCTCGGTCGCGTCGGCGAGGTTCTCGCGGTACTGACGGCAGCCCGAGTACGAGGAGTACGCACTCGTGAGGAAGTAGGCGGCGTGCCGGACGCCGTCGGCCACCATCTGCTCGAGAGCGTCGCGCAGGTACGGGTCCCAGTTCCGGTTGCCCCAGTAGACGGGCAGGTCGACGTCGCGCGACGCGAGCTCACCCTCGAGCGCCGCGATGACCTGCCGGTTGAGGTCGTTGATCGGGCTGCGACCGCCGAACAGGAAGTAGTGCTCCCCCACCTCCTCCAGCCGCTCGCGCGGGATGCCCTTGCCGACGGTCACGTTCTCCAGGAACGGGACCACGTCGTCGGGCTTCTCGGGACCACCGAAGGAGACGTAGAGGAGTGCATCGAAGGGGCGGACGTCCATGCCGTCATCGTCCCACGCACCGCCTCCACGCGCGGCGCGGCAGGGGGAGGTGGGCGGTGCTGGTGCGCTGCAGCGGATGGTCGTGGCCTTGCTGCTGCGCTGCCTGCGGAGGTCTTGCCCTGCTGCTGCGCTGCCGCGGGCGGTATCGACCTTGCTGGTGCGCTGCCTCGGCTGGCGCTGGGGGTGGTCTCCGAAAGGCCTCGACCGGGCGGCTGGCATCCGCGCTGGTCTGGGGTCTCGGGCTGCGGGTTGGTGCTGGGGTGGACGCAAGATTCTGCGTTGGCGACGGGATCCCGTCGTGAACGCAGAAGCGTTCGGCCTCGCACGCTCGAATGCAGAATCCTGGTTGCCCTTGGGGGTGGGGTGGGCAGCGCTTCTCCCTTCTCGTGGCACGGTCCACGAGAAGGGAGAACCTCTGCCACGTCTGCCCCCGCCATCGGTGGATCTGCAACCGCAGAACCGCTCCTGCGGTTGCAGATCCACCGATAGGACGCTCAAACGCAGAACCATGGCCTGACAACGCAGAAACGAAGAGTCTTGAGTCAACCGCGGGCCCAGGCCAGACCC
>NZ_LUNH01000051.1:0-22034 GCF_001628525.1 Aeromicrobium sp. REDSEA-S38_B2
ATCCTCGACGTCACCGAGCTCGGCCGCTTCCCCACCCAACCCCTCCGCAGGGCACTCAACCTGATCGACGGCACGTGCGACGTCCCGGGTTGCGCCCGACCCGCGCTCGCGTGCGACGTGGACCACCAGATCCCCTACGACCCCGACCCACCACCCGGACAACCACCCGGCCAGCAGCGAGGACCCACCGAAGCCGCGAACTTGCACCACCGCTGCCCACCGCACCACGGACTCAAGACCCGAGGAGCACTCACCGTCAGCCACGACGAGGACGGCAATGCCCACTGGCACCTGCCCACCCGCACCCTGCCCGCCGAGACCGCATTCACCCGCGCCTGGACCCGCCGAGACCGCACCATCCAGTTCGTCGAGATTCACCACACCCGCCTCGACCACATCCACTACCGACCGCGATGAACCAGGCGTACGCGCTCACGCTGCGGGCACCTCGGGCCCAAGATGGCCGTGACCGACATGGCCACCGACCTCGAGCAGCTCGCCGCGAAGCTGCCGGCCGCCGTGGGCGGCTGGTTCAGCTGAGCGACCTCGCCGCCGGGTCGTCGGTGCGGACCACCAGGTCGGCGGCGGCGCGGGTTCCCTCGGCGGCGAAGAGTCGGCGCTCCTGGGCGGCCCAGACGTCCCACCACGGCGCGTAGGTGTCGCCGTCGCGCGACAACGCGCGCCGCTGACGTGTCGCGACGTCGGCCTCGACCCAGACGAGCACGCTGAGGAACGGGCGCAGCACCCTCGACCCGCTGCCGCACCCGTCGAGCACGAGCAGGGGCACGGGCTCCACGGGCAGGGCACGCACCCAGGTGTCCCGCACCCAGCTCCACCGCGGTGGCCAGGCGGTCTCGTCGCGGGCGAGCGGCGCGAGCAGACCGTCCGCGAGCGCCGGCGGCATCTGCGCCAGCCCCGTCCATCCGGGCACGAACTCGTCGGTGCGCACGACCACGGCGTCGGTGCGGTCGGCGAGCGCGTCGGCGAGCGAGGACTTGCCGGCCCCGCTGGGCCCGTCGACGGCGACCACCCGCACGCGCCCGCACGCCGGCTGACGGGTCCGCACCAGCTCCAGCAGCGCCTCCACCCCGCCAGCCTAGGTTCGTGCGCCGTTCACCGCGGCGACGAGGTCCGTTCCGCGGACGCCGACAGTCTTCGCTCGATCCTCCTCCCCCCGACCAGGAGCACCTGTGAACCTTCGTCGTCCCGTCACCGTGGTCACCGCCCTCGCGGCGTCCGCCGTGGCCCTGGCCGTCCCCGCGGCCACGTCGCCCTCCGTCGCCGCCGAGCCGGACCGTGCCTTCACGCGCACGGCGACCTACCCCGTCTACAAGAACCTGCCCGCCGACCTGCCGTCGTCGTCGGAGACGGTCGCGGAGATCTCCGACGTCTCCGACGACGGCGACACGCTCGTCTACACCGACGCCGTCGGCAAGCGCATCGGCTTCCTCGACATCAGCGACGCGAGCGACCCGCGGGGGGCGGGCTCGCTGTCGCTCGCCCAGCTCGGCGACGCCGAGGACGAGCCGACGTCGGTGGCGGTGCACGGTGCCTACGTGCTCGTGGTCGTCAACACGAGCGAGTCGTTCACGCAGCCGAGCGGCCGGCTCGACGTCGTCCGGCTCGCCGACGCCAAGCGGGTGCGCAGCATCGACCTCGGGGGCCAGCCCGACTCGATCGACGTCTCCGGGAACCGCGGGATCGTCGCGATCGAGAACGAGCGCGACGAGGAGTTCAAGCCGAGCGGTGGCAGCAAGGGTGACCTGCCGCAGCTGCCCGCCGGCTTCCTGCAGGTGCTCGACCTCTCCGGGCCGGTCGCCGACTGGTCCGCCACGAAGGTGCCGCTGACGCAGGCCGACGGGTCCGCGCTGCCGCCGTTCACCGAGGCGGGCGTGGTCGCGCCGACCGACCCGGAGCCGGAGTACGTCAGCATCAACGGCGCCGGCCAGGCGGCCGTGACGCTGCAGGAGAACAACGCGGTCGCGCTGGTCGACCTCGCGAGCGCCTCCGTCACGAAGGTGTTCAGCGCCGGTCGCTCGACGGTGAGCGGCATCGACACGAAGAAGGACGGCCAGATCGACCAGACCGGCTCGATCACCGACGTGCCGCGCGAGCCCGACGCGATCGGGTGGGTCGACGACCAGCACGTCGCGACGGCCAACGAGGGCGACTGGAAGGGCGGGACGCGCGGCTGGACGGTCTTCGACGCCCGCACCGGTGCGGTGGCCTGGGACTCCGGCAACACGCTCGAGCGCGAGGCGGTGCGCCTGGGTCTGCACAACGAGGACCGTGCCGGCAAGAAGGGCATCGAGCTGGAGGGTCTCTCCCTCGCCACGATCGACGGCACGCGGTACGCGTTCGTCGGCTCCGAGCGCTCGAACTTCGTGGCGGTCTACGACCTGAGCGACCCTGCCAAGCCGCGGTACCTGCAGGCGCTGCCGACGACGAACGGGCCGGAGGGCATCCTGCCGATCTCGTCGCGCGGGCTGCTCGCGGTCTCCAGCGAGGTGGACAGCCCGAGCACCGGCGTCCGCTCCTCGGTCGCCCTCTACCGCCTGGGCGACTCTGCTCCCGCGTTCCCCACGATCGAGTCGGTCGACGGACGCGACGGCGCGCCGATCGGCTGGTCCGCGCTCGGAGCGCTCAGCGGCGACCCGACGGACCCCCAGCGCGTCTACGCGGCGTCGGACAGCGTGCTCACGAAGGGCCGGATCTTCGGCGTCGACGTCTCCCGCACGCCGGCCGTCATCACCGACGAGACCGTCGTCACCGAGGGCGGCAGCCCGCTGACGCTCGACGTCGAGGGGCTGTTCGCGCGCCCGCAGGGCGGTTTCTGGCTGGCCTCCGAGGGATCGACCGGGTCGGGCAACCAGCTGGTGCGCACCGACGCCGCCGGCGTCGTGCAGCAGAAGGTGGCCCTGCCGCAGGACGTCGCGGCCCACGTCGGCAAGTGGGGGTTCGAGGGCGTCACGGCCACGAACGACGCCACAGGTGAGCACGTCTGGACGGTCCTGCAGCGTCCGCTCTGGAAGGACCCGTCGGCAGCCGACCTCGACCCGTACGAGGGCGCCGACGTCACCCGGATCGGGCGGTACGACGTCGCCGACGCGACCTGGCACTGGTTCGGCTACCGGCTGAACGCGCCCCGTCAGGGCGCCGGTGACTGGATGGGTCTCTCGGAGGTCACCGCGGTCGACGGCGACACGCTCGCCGTCGTCGAGCGCGACAAGCTGAACGGTCCGTCCGCCCGCGTCAAGCGCGTCTACACGGTCGACGTGTCCTCGGGCGCGCAGGGCCTCACCGGCCTCGACGGCGACCTGCCCGTGCTCGGCAAGAAGCTCGCGATCGACGTGCTCCCCGCGCTCAAGGCCCCGAACGGCTGGGTCCAGGAGAAGCTCGAGGGCTTCACGATCGCCGCCGACGGATCGCTCTACGGCGTCACCGACAACGACGGCCTGAAGGACGCGACGGGGGAGACCGTCTTCCTGCGTCTGGGCCGCGCGACCGACGCGTTCGCGGACGCGCTCGCCACGACCACCACGATCGACGTCGCGCGCGGCTGGGCGTTCGGCACGCGCACGACGGCGCAGGTCACGGTCTCCGGCGCGAGCGCGTCGGGCGAGGTGGAGGTGCTCGACGGCGCGAAGGTCGTCGCGACGGGCGCCCTGCAGTCGGGGTCGGCCACGCTCGACCTGTCGGGCCTGGAGCCCGGACGCCGCACGCTGACCGCGCGCTTCGCAGGGTCCGCGCTCGCGGGCGCCAGCACCAGCGCGCCCGTCACCGTCGAGGTCGCGCGCGCGTCATCCACCACCCGGGTGTCGGCGTCGTCAACGTCGGTGCGTCGCGGCCAGACCGTCGTGCTCGCGACGCGCGTCGTCTCGTCGGGTGTGGTGCCGACCGGTCGCGTGCAGGTGCGACGCGCCGGCAAGGTCGTCGCCACCGTCGCGCTCGGGAAGGGCCGCGCGTCGGTGCGGCTCAAGGCCACCGCGAAGGGCACGCATCGCTACGAGGTGCGCTACCTCGGCAGCGAGCTCGTCGCTCCGAGCCGCTCGTCGTCGCTGACGGTGCGCGTGCGGTAGTCCGACGCCGACCGTGTCAGGCCAGGCGCTCCACCAGGGCGAGCCCGAGCGCCCGGCCTGACACGTAGGCCGTCTCCACCGACGACGTCGGACCCCACGCGTCGCCGCACGCGCCGACCCCGTCGTCCCCGAGGTGGAACGTGGCGTCGTGCCCGTGCGCGGGCCGCGAGAAGGTCCACCGCTGCACGTGCACCAGGCTCGGCTCGGTGTCGGGGACCTCGACGACCTCGCGCAGCGCGGCCAGCATCGGTCCGGCGGCCGACGCCGGGTCGTCGAGGTGCTGCTCCGCCCGGCCTGCCGTGCTGTGCGCGACGAGGACCGGCGCGCGGTCGCCGCGCCGCAGCCCGTCGTCGGCTACCCACGCCAGGTCGGCGTGGTCGCCGACGAAGATGCCGTCCTCGTCGGGCCACGTCCGCTCGTCCCACCCGGCCGTCAGCGCGAGCGCCGGCTCGTAGGGGTCGTCGAGAACGTCGTGGGCCGGCGTGCCCGGCTCGAGCAGACGTCGTGCCTGGGGGTCGGGCATGGCGAGCACGACCGCGTCGGCCCGCTCGCCGTCGACGCTCGGGCCGTCCGCACCGACCTCGACACGGCCCACCGGGGCGGCGCTGCGCACGTCGAGCCGTCCGGCGAGGTCCTCCACGAGGCTGCGCAGGCCGTCGGGCGCGGCCCATCGCAGCGGGCCGGGCTTGACCTCGCGACCGCTGGGCGTCCAAGCGGTGAACCGATCGGTCCAGGGTCGCGCGAGGCCGCGCAGCTCCCAGTCGTCCACGACGGCGGCGAACGCGTCGTCACGGACGGTGAAGTAGCTCGCGCCGATGTCGACGACGCGCCCGTCGTGGCGGCGCAGGGCCATGCGACCCCCGGGACGACGCCCGGTGTCGCGGACGACGACCTCGTGCCCGTGGGCGACGAGCTCGCGTGCGCACACGACACCGGACAGCCCGGCCCCGACCACCACGACGTGCGCCATCGGTCAGGCCGCGTCGCGGGTCGGGTAGTCGGTGTAGCCCTCGGCGCCACCGCCGTAGAAGGTGTCCGGGTTCGGCTCGTTCAGCTCCGTGCCGTCGCGCCAGCGCTCGACGAGGTCGGGGTTGGCGAGGAACGGACGGCCGACGGCCACCAGGTCGGCGAGCCCGCCGTCGACGATGTGCTTCACCTCGTCGAGGTCGGTCACCTGCGAGAAGCCCGTGTTCGCGACGACCGTGCCGCCGAAGCGCGTGCGCAGGTCCTGGAACAGCTCGCCCTCGGGGTCGCCGAGGATGCTCAGGTAGGCGATGCCGAGGTCGGCGATGCCGTCGACCAGCGCCTCGTAGGTGGCGCGGGTGTCGTCGGGGTCGGTCTCGAGGACGCCCTGGATGTTGTGCGCGGGGGAGATGCGCAGACCGACCTTCTCGGCCCCGATCGCCTCGGCCACGGCCCGCACGACGTCGATCGTCAGGCGTGCCCGGTTCTCGGGGCTTCCGCCGTACTCGTCGGTGCGCTCGTTCGTCGACGGTGCGAGGAACTGGTGCAGGACGTACCCGTTCGCGCCGTGCACCTCCACGCCGTCGAGGCCGGCCTCGACCGCGTTGCGCGCTGCCTGCACGAACTCCTCGACCAGTCCGGGCACCTCCGACGTCTCCAGGGCGCGCGGCTCGACGTGGGGCTTCTGCCCGTCGGCCGTCACCATCTCCCCGGGGGCCGTGAGGGCGCTCGGGGCGACGGTCTCGAGTCCGTCCTTGTTGTCGGGGTGCGCGATGCGACCCACGTGCATCAGCTGCGCGACGATGCGGCCGTCGCGCGCGTGCACGGCGTCGGCGACCTTGCGCCAGCCCGCGACCTGCTCGGACGAGTGCAGACCCGGCGTGTCGAGGTAGCCCTGGCCCACGGCCGAGGGCTGCGTGCCCTCGGTGACGATCAGGCCGGCACCGGCGCGCTGCCCGTAGTACGTGGCGGCGAGGTCGCCGGGCACGCCGCCTGCCTCCGCACGGTTGCGCGTGAGCGGCGCCATGACGAAGCGCTGCGGCAGCGTCCAGGCGCCGACGGTGATCGGGTCGAAGACGGTGGTCATCTCTCTCCTTCGGATCGGGTACGGGCGGCGGCGGTCGGCCGCGCCCATCTCCTTCACTGTTCAACCGAATCGGCGCCTCCGCACGTCGAACCCCGGGCCTGTGGCCGGACTCATGGCGACGCACCGAGCGGCGGCTGCGGACGGATCGGCCGGTTCGTCCCCACGAGGGCAGGACGCGACCTACTGTCACTCCATGAGGACTGGACGGATCGTGGTCGCCGTGGCGACCGCCCTCGTGCTCGCGGCGGTCCCCGCCACGGGCGCGTCGCCGAAGAAGCCGAACGACTGGCTGAAGCCCGGGGTGCCGCTGCAGGGACAGCAGCACCCCGACCCGAGCGCGGTCTCCCTCGGTCCGTACGTGCTCGCGACGTCGACGAACCACGGCGGCAGCGACCTGCCTTTCGTCTGGTCCGGCGACCTCAGCCTCTGGACGGCCCGCACGCAGTACGCCGACGGCAACCGCACGCGCGACGGCGAGGGGCGCGGCTTCTTCAACGACGGGATCGACGCACCGCGCTGGGGCTCGTACGCGTCGTGCACGGAGACGCCCCGCACCCGCTCGGGCTGCGACCCGCGCGAGATGTGGGCGCCCGGCTTCGACTTCGTGGGCGGACGGTGGGTGCTGTTCAGCGCCGTGAAGGTGTCCGACCGCTACTCCTCCTACGGCCGCTTCGCGATCTACCGCGCAGCGTCGTCGGTCGCGACGGGCCTCTACTCGTCCGTCTCCTCCTCGCCGATCGTGCGCACCGACACGCGCCGCGACCCGGCCGGCGTCATCGACCCGGAGGTGTTCACCGACCCCGCGAACAACCGCTCCTACCTGCTCTACAAGACGGAGGGCAACCTGCAGGGCAACCTGCCGACCCTCTGGTCGCGCCGGCTCGACTCCAGCGGCACGCGCTTCCTCAAGGGGTCCAAGCCCGTGCGGCTGCTCACGACCCCGCGCGGCTCCTGGGAGGGTCGCGTCGTCGAGAACCCGTCCATGGCGAAGGTGAACGGCGTCTACGTCCTCTTCTACTCCGGCAACGAGTACACGAGCACCCGCTACGCGACCGGCTACGCGGTGTGCAAGCGCGGTCCGTCGGCGCCCTGCACGCGTCCCGGGTCGAACCGGCTGCTCACGTCGGCGCGCGGCTCGTACGGCCCGGGCGGTGCGGACGCCCTGACCGACGCCCGAGGTCGCCACCTGCTCGCGTACCACGCCTACCCGACGGCCAGCGGCAGCACCGGCACCGGTGGCCGGACCCTGCGCACCGCCGAGTTCACGGTCGACCCGCGCACGAAGCGCGTCTCGATTCGGCAGCGGGCCGTCGCCGCCGCGCCCGGTCGCGAGGGTGGCACGTGGTTCGGCGGCAACGGCGCCTTCACCCGCGTCAAGCAGGACGCGAGCGGCGCGTTCGTGCCGTTCGTCGCCGACCTGAACCACGACGGCATCGACGACGTCGGCTACTACGGCGGCTGGGGTCGGGCGGACGCCGCACGCCTCGGAGCCAAGGGGGCCCGGACGCTGCAGTCGGGCTCGGCGGCGCTGGTGCGCCAGGCCGGTGCGTTCGTGCCCGTCTCCGGCGACTTCGACGGCGACGGTCACACCGACGTCTACTGGTACCAGCCAGGCGCCGACCCGCACAACGACTTCCTCGACCCGCGCAACAAGCGCCACTACGAGCCGAACGCCCGCCGTGACGAGCTGTGGCTGTCCCGGGCCGGCGGCTGGCAGAAGATCCCGCTCGCGCAGGACCGGACCGCCGTCCCGATCGTCGCGAACGTCGACGGACGCCCCGGCGACGAGCTGTGGTGGTACGTGCCCGGCAAGGCGTCGGACGAGCGGTGGACCTGGGACGCGGCGGCCGGCACGATGGCGCGCCGCCAGGGCGACATCCCCGGGCCGGGCACCACGGCCCCGGCCGTCGCCGACTTCGACGCCGACGGGTTCGACGACCTGCTCTGGTACGTGCCGGGGCAGGCGCGGGCGACGGTCTGGTGGAAGGGCTCCTCGGCCGCCCGCACGTCCTTCGCCGTCGACTCGGCGACCCGCACGGCCGGTCGCGTCCCGGTCGCGGGCGACTTCGACCGCTCGACGCCGGGCGCGGAGGTGCTCTGGTACGGGCCCCGCTCGGTCAGCGAGGTGCAGTGGTCCACGCTGCGGCGCACGGGTACGCCCAAGGTCACGTCGGTGCGCTCGTTCGACGGCGGCGCCGTCTACCAGGCCGTCGTCGGCGACTACGACGGCGACGGGACCGACGACATCAGCTGGTTCGGGTGAGCGGCGCGACACGACAGGGCAGGTGACCCCGGGGGACCGGTGGGTGCCTAGGCTGGCTCGGTGAGCAAGCGCATCGAGTTCCCGTACCTGGACGGCCTGCGTGGCCTGGCCGCCCTGTCGGTGGTGCTGTACCACACGTTCCTCTACACGGGCGAGCGTGGCGACGCGTACCGTGCGATGCCGACGTGGTCGTGGGCGATCAGCTCCGGCTACGTCGGGGTCGCCATCTTCATCGTGCTGTCGGGCTACCTGCTCATGCTCCCCGTGGCGACGAACCCCGATGGTCTGCGCTTCCGTCGCGGCACCTGGGACTTCGTCAAGCGACGCAGCCGGCGCATCCTCCCGCCGTACTACTTCTCGCTGCTCATGGCACTGGTGCTCATCTGGTTCGTCCCGATCATGGGCGAGCCCCGCAACACCCAGTGGGACACCAAGATCCCCGTGACGACCGAGGGACTGGTCTCGCACCTGCTGATGGTGCACAACCTCGACCGCGACTGGTTCGGCGAGATCAACGGACCGCTGTGGAGCGTCGCCGCCGAGTTCCAGATCTACTTCATCATGGCGCTCGTGCTGCTGCCGCTGTTCCGGCTGGTGCCCCCGTCGCTGGTGGTGCTGGTGACGGCGGTCTGGACCGGCTGGCTGGCGATCGGCGGCAGCTACGAGTTCATGCACCCCTGGTACATCTGCCTGTTCGCCGCGGGCATGTGGGCCGCGCAGCTGACCCTGAGGCCCGGCGCCGACAAGGTCGCCCGCTGGGTGGGCCTGGCGCTCCTGCTCGCCGCGCCGGTGGCGCTCTTCGTCGCCCGCAGCGCGAAGATCAACCACCGCGACTGGCTGTACAAGACGACCTACTGGCCCGAGATGGCCCTGGGCCTCGCCGTCGCGGCACTGCTCGTGTGGGCCGGCCACGTCTACCTGCGCGGTGACCGTCCCGCGGTGCTGCGGCTCCTCTCGAGCGCTCCGCTGCTGCGGCTCGGCCTGTTCTCCTACACGCTCTACCTGTGCCACAGCCCGCTGATCGGCCTGGCGAACCTCCTGCTGCTGCCCCTCGGCCTCAGCACCGTCACGCAGTACTTCGTGCTGACGTTCCTCGTGGTCCCCGTCGTGATGGTGATCTGCTACGGCTTCTACCTGCTCGTCGAGCGGCACTTCCTCAACACGCGTCAGCGCCACGTCGCGGAGGAGGAGCAGCCCGAGGGACGCCCCGCGGCGACCTGAGCCCCGCCCCCACGGGGCTACACTCGTGCCTCGCCCCACCGCGCCGTCCGCGCGGGGGCATCGGGATGTAGCGCAGCTTGGTAGCGCATCCGCTTTGGGAGCGGAGGGTCGCAGGTTCAAATCCTGTCATCCCGACCACGCGGTCGCCCGACGAGCGTCTCGGTGGGACGCGGTCTAGGAGACCGCTCCCAGACGACGTGCGAGGGTGGCGACGCCGTCCCCCTCGAGCTCGCCGAGGGCCTGGGACCGACCCGCGACGGCCATGAGGAGCGCCTCGCCCGGCCCGCGGACCTCCCGGCCGTCGCCGCGCTCCCACGAGAGGTCGGTCGTGACGAGGCGGAGCCCCCGGGCGTGGCCGCGCGCCGGCAGCGTCGGGGCCCTGAGCGCGAAGTCCAGGGCGACCGTCAGACGGTCCTCGGGGATGGTGCGGACCCGACCGGTCGCACGGCGGACGTCCTGCTGGTGGATGAGCCCGTCGGTGAGCGCGATGGCCCCGCCGAAGCCCGACGTCAGCCCGCGCGGCCTGGACGACCTCGCCACGAGGCCGACGACCTCGGGGACGGTCAGGTCCGCGTAGCGCTCCAGCACGTGCTGGTTCACGGCATCGACCCTCAGGCCGCCCCGCAGGAACGCGCCGGGCAGGCCGCTCCAGCCGAGTTCGTCGTAGCTGACGACGTGGACGACCACGTCCCGCACGGTCCAGCCCTCGCAGAGCGACGGCCGGTGCCACTCCTCGGGGGACAGCGACGTGACGAGGGCGTGTAGGTCGGCCCTCTCCGCGACGGCCAGGTCGGTGACGTTCGGCTTCGCTGCCATGGGTACAGGGTCCTGTCTCGGGAGGGATCAGGGCGATCATCGCCCGACGGCCGCCCGTCGCGCCAGGCAGGGCGACGGACGGCGTCGGCCCTCCCGCGTCGTGCGACCGGGGAGCCGCAGGTGCACGTCCGGGTCTGGTTTCTGCGCCGGGCTGGGACGGTCCGCGACGCCTGTGCCGGCAGGCCTGGCGCGGGCGCAGGGACCCTGCCGCAGGGCCTGCGCGCGTGCCCCGTCGTTACGGACCCAGGCCCACGGGTACGAGGTGAGTCACCATCCCACCACGGAGGACCTCATGACCCAACCGCATGACTGGACCTCGGAGCCGAGCTCCGCAGACCCCCGCGAGACCCGCCTCACCGAGCCGATCGGTGAGGTCCTGGACCAACCCGGGACCGACCAGGCGCCACTGCCCCCGCTCGACCCCGCCGGGGACACCGCGCACAGTGGCACGACGGACCAGGCGAAGCAGGCCGCGTCCACCGCCCAGGACCAGGCCGCCCACGTGGCCTCCACCGCCAAGGACGAGGCCGCGAGCGTGGCGGCCGAGGCCAAGGACAAGGCCGCCAGCCTGGTCGACGAGGCCCGCCAGCAGGTCCAGGAGCAGTCCCGGACCCAGCTGCAGGCCCTGTCGTCGCGACTCGGGGAGCTCGGTGACGAGCTCGAGTCGATGGCCGGCGCCAGCGACCAGCAGGGCGCGGCCACCGAGCTCGCCCACCAGCTCGCCACGCAGGTGCGCGGCCTGGGCCGCCACCTCGACGGACGGGAGCCGACCGCCGTCCTCGACGACGTCCGTTCCTTCGCACGCCGCCGACCCGGGACCTTCCTCCTGGGCGCGGCAGCCGCCGGTGTGGTCGCCGGACGGCTCGCGCGCGGCGCGAAGGCGTCGCCCGGCACCAGCGGCCAGCACACGGCGTCGCCGACGTCGGTCGGCACAGCCGGCACCGGAGGTGTCACGGCGTGAGCACCGAGCCCGCACCCGGTGCCGCGCAGCCCCAGGACGACGAGCGCTCGATCGGCGCGATCGTCGGTGACATCGCCGACGACCTCAGCACGATGGTCCGCTCCGAGCTCGAGCTCGCGAAGGCCGAGGTGACCCAGGAGGTCGCCAAGGCCGGCAAGGCCGGCGGCGCCTTCGGTGGCGCAGCGGTCAGCGGCTGGTTCGCGCTGCTGTTCCTGTCGCTGTTCGTGATGTACCTGCTCGACGACGCGATGGAGACGGCCTGGGCCGCGCTCATCGTGTTCGGCGTCTGGACGCTCGCCGCCATCGCCCTCGCGCTGTTCGGCCGAGCCAAGGCGCGAGACATCCGCAACCCGATCGACCCCACCCGCAGGAACCTCAAGGAGGACGTGTCATGGGCCACGAACCGCAACAGCTGACCGAGCAGGACCTGCAGGAGAGCAGGCGCAACCTCTCCCGCGACGTCGACGCGCTGGCCGAGAAGGTCAGCCCCGGCCGCGTGGTCCACCGTCGCGTCGAGGGCGCGAAGAGCCGGGTCACGGGCGCGAAGGACAAGCTCATGGGATCGGCGCACGACGCCGGCAGCTCCCTGGGCGACGCCACCTCCTCGGCCGGCGACAGCGTGAGCGGTGCCGTCGACGGCCTCACGTCCCGGGCCGAGGGGAGCCCGCTCGCTGCCGGGCTCGTCGCCTTCGGGCTCGGTCTCGTGGTCTCCTCGCTGATCCCGCCGAGCGACAAGGAGGCCCAGGCTGCGAGCCGTGTCGTCGACGCGGCCAAGGAGCATGCGCAGCCGGTGCTCGACGAGGCCAAGGACGCCGGCCAGCAGGTCGCGCAGCACCTGACGGAGGAGGCCAAGCACGCCGCCTCGGACGTGAAGGAGTCCGCACAGGAGTCCGCCTCGACCGTCCAGCAGCAGGGCCAGGAGGCCGCCGACGCCGTGAAGGACGACGCACCCGGCACCTGACCCGCACCACTCTGGTCCGGTCGGTCCTGCACAGCAGGGCCGACCGGACCGGTCGAGCCACCGAGAGCGAGAGAGCCCCATGTCCCGACACCCCCGCACCGCCGAACCTCGACACAGCGACCCCGACCCCGACGACGAGCGCAAGCCCGAGTCGCCGACCGACCTCGGACGTCGCTCGTGGACGTACGTCGCCCGCAAGGCCGTCCGGGAGTTCTCCGACGACCAGTGCACCGACCTCGCCGCCGCCCTGACCTACTACGCCGTCCTGGCCCTGTTCCCCGCGGTGATCGCCCTGACGTCGCTGCTCGGGCTGCTCGGGCAGGGACGATCGACGATCCAGGCCCTGCTCGACGTCGTCGGGAGCGTCGCGCCAGCGTCCGTCGTCGACACGGTGCGGCCGACGATCGAGTCGTTCGCGGACGCGCCCGGCGCCGGGATCGCCCTCGTCGTCGGACTGCTCGGGGCCTTGTGGTCGGCGTCCGGGTACGTCAACGCGTTCGGGCGTGCCATGAACCGGGTCTATGAGATCCGCGAGGGCCGGCCGGTCTGGAAGCTGCGGCCGGTGATGCTGCTCGTGACCGTCGTGACGCTGGTCCTGGTGGCGCTGGTCGCGCTGGCCCTCGTGCTCACCGGCCCGGTGGCGCAGGCCGTCGGCGACGCTGTCGGCCTCGGCTCCACGGTCGTCATGGTCTGGGACGTCGCCAAGTGGCCGGTCGTCGTGCTGGTCGTGGTGCTCGTGGTCGCGATCCTGTACTACGCCACCCCGAACGTCCGCCAGCCCAGCTTCCGGTGGATCAGCGTCGGCGCCGCGTTCGCGATCGTCGTCTGGGCGCTCGCGTCGCTCGCGTTCGGCTTCTACGTCGCCACGTTCGCCAGCTACAGCTCCACGTACGGGTCCCTCGCGGGCGTCGTCGTGTTCCTGCTGTGGCTCTGGATCACGAACCTCGCCCTCCTGCTCGGTGCGGAGGTCGACGCCGAGCTCGAGCGTGGTCGTGAGCTGCAGGCGGGTCTCGCCGCCGAGCGCGAGATCCAGCTGCCGCCGCGCGACGAGCGCGGCATCGAGAAGGCGCAGGAGAAGGAGCGCGAGGACGAGCGGAGGGGCCGGGCGATCCGCGATGAGGCGGACGGACGGGACGACTGACCGACCGGGGTGTCGCGGTCAGCGACCGACGGACTCCAGCAGCCGGTCGAGGACGGTGAGCCCGCCGACGAGGACCGCGCTGACCGCCGACCACACCAGGCTCGGGCGCGGCGCGGGCGCCGGGCGCACGAGCGACGTCGGGAGCGAGGTCGTGGTCTGCATGGCAGAAGGGTGCCACACGGCCCGGTCAGGGGAAGGCGAAGGGCCCGACGCGGACGGACGAAGGTCCCGAGAGCCGGCGTCGAGGATCGTCAGGGGCGACGGTAGCGGCGCTCCGGGCGTCCGGCGCCGCCGTAGCGCAGCCGGACCTGCGCCTCGCCCGTGGTCACGAAGTGCTCGAGGTAGCGACGCGCGGTCACGCGCGAGAGGCCGAGCCGCTCGGCGGCGTCGGACGAGGAGACCTCCTCGTCCTGCTCCAGCAGACCCTCGACGAGCTGCGCCGTCTCCCGGCTGAGCCCCTTCGGCAGGGGAGCGACCCTGGACGGGCTGCGCGCCGCGCCGAACGCACGGTCGATGGTGGCCTGGTCGGCGTCGCCCTCGCCCAGGGCGAGGAGGGCGTTGCGGACGCGGTGCAGACGCTCCGCGAGGTCGTGCTGCTCGAACGGCTTGACGACGTACTGCATCGCGCCGCCCGCCACCGCGGCACGCACCGTGTCGGCGTCGCGCTCGGCCGTCACCATGATCACGCCCGCTCGGCTGCCCGCCTCGCGCAGCCGGGCGAGCACCTGCAGCCCGCCGAGGTCCGGCAGGTGCACGTCGAGGAGGACGAGGTCGGGGTCGAGCGCCGCGCACAGCGCGATCGCCTCCTCGCCGTTCGCGGCGACGCCGACGACCTCGAAGCCCTCGGTGCGCTCGACGAACCGGGCGTTGAGCCGCGCGACCATGAAGTCGTCGTCGACGACCAGCACCGACGTCACGTCGACTCCCAGGGCAGCACCACGCGGAACAGGCTAGGCCTCGCGGCGTCGATCGTCACCGACCCACCACGTCGCTCGCACAGGAGCCGCACCAGCGCCAGGCCGACGCCGCGGCCGCCCAGCACGTCGGGCTTGGTGGAGTAGCCGCGCACGAACACCGCCGACCGCAGCTCGGCGGGCACGCCGTCGCCGCTGTCCTCGACCTCCAGGACGAGCGCGTCGTCGTCGGCGCGCCCCGTCACCCGCACCTCCGCGCCCGGCGTGCCGCGGCACGCGTCGACGGCGTTGTCGACGAGGTTGCCGAGGATCGTCGTCACGTCGGCCGCGAGACCGGTGCCGAGCGGGGGGATCTCGCAGTCCGGGTCGAGGCTGAGCAGCACGCCCGCCTCGTCGGCCTGGCTCGACTTCGCGAGCAGCAGCGCCGCCGTGGCCGGGTCCTCCACGTGGTCGGCGAGGTCGTCCTGCCGTGCCGCGCGCGATCCCACGATGTGCGTCACGAGGGCGCGCGCCTCCTCCGGCTCGTCGAGCTCCAGCAGACCACCGATGGTGTGCAGCTGGTTGGCGAACTCGTGCGTCTGCGCGCGCAACGCGTCGGTGATGGTCAGGTTCGAGCCGAGCTGCTGCTGCACCTCGACGAGCTCCGTGCGGTCGCGCATCGTCACGACGGTGCCGACCCCCTCGCCCCGGGTCGCGGCGCGGCGCCGGTTCAGCACCAGCACGCGGTCGCGCGTCACGAGCACCACGTCGCTCGCGTCGCCCTGGTCCTGCAGGAGCGCGGCGACGTCGGGCTCGGGGGCGACGTCGACGACCCGGCGGCCCAGCACCGGTCCCTCGAGGCCGAGCAGCTCGAGGGCCGCGTCGTTGACCATGCTGACCCGACCGTCGGGGTCGACGCCCAGGACGCCCTCGCGGATGCCGTGCAGGAGCGCCTCGCGGTGGTCGGCGAGCTTGGCGAAGTCACCGGCGGCGAGCCCACGCGTGCGTCGGCGCACGATGCGCGACACGGTCCAGGAGCCGAGGATGCCGAGGCCCGCGCCCACGCCCAGGAAGAGCGCGAGGTCGGGTGCGGCGTTGGTCGCGCGCTGCCAGGCCGTCGGGTACTTCTGCTCCGCCAGCACGGCACCCGCGAACGACCCGTCGTCGGCCAGCACAGGGGCGTGCCCGGCGAGCGTGCGCCCGCGGTCGGTCGGCACCGACCCGGTCCACCCCCGACCCTCCAGCACGCGGCTGCCCCCGAGCGGCGCCTCCGTGCCCACCAGCGACGGCCTGGACGACGCGACCACCCGGCCTGCGCGGTCGGTCACCGACACGACGTCGGCGCCGGACAGCGACCGCGCCCGGTCGATGGCCGGCGCGAGCACGCGCGACGCGTCGGTCGAGCCGAGACGCGAGCGCACGACGGCGACGTTCGCGAGGTACTCCGCGGTCGAGCGCAGCCGCGCCCCGCGGTCGTCCTCGAACCCGCGGGTGGCCTGCTGCAGCGAGAGCACGCCGACGATCACCAGCACGAGCGCGACGACGGCGAGCTGGAGCAGCAGGAACTGACCGGCCAACGTACGTCGGCCCGGTCGCGGCGACCACAACGAACACAACCTCCTTTGCGCACCCAATCGTGACGCAGGCCACGTTCGCCGTCATGCTCGGGTCGACCCACCAGGAGGTGTGATGGCCGACACAGGTCAGCGACGACCCGCACGTCGCCCCCGCAGGACCCGGACGGCGACCGTCGTGGCGCTCGTCCTCGCACTCGCCGCGACGCTCGGCGCGTGCGGCGTGACGCGTGGCGGCGACGACCCCGACAACCGTCGTCTGCGCATGATGATCCCGAACAGCCCGGGCGGCGGCTACGACCTCACCGGTCGCGCCGCGGCCCAGGTGATGGAGGAGGACGACCTCACGGGTCGCTTCGAGATCACGAACGTCATCGGCGCCAGCGGCACGGTCGCCATGCAGCGGCTGCTGAACGAGCGCGGCGCCGACGACCTCGTCATGCTCATGGGCCTCGGCGTCGTCGGCGCGACGTACACCAACGACTCGGCGGCCCGCGTCTCGAAGGCGACGCCCATCGCGCGTCTCGTCGAGGAGCAGGAGGGGCTGCTCGTGCCCGCGGACTCCCCGTTCGAGACGGTCGACGACCTCGTCACCGCCTGGAAGAAGGACCCGCGCTCCGTCACCGTCGGCGGCGGCTCGTCGCCCGGCGGCCCCGACCACCTCTTCCCGATGCAGCTCGCGCAGACCCTCGGCATCGACCCGAAGGACGTCAACTACATCGCCTACGACGGCGGCGGCCCGCTCACCACGGCCCTGCTCGGCGAGAAGATCCAGGTCGGCACGTCCGGCCTCGGGGAGTTCCAGGGCCAGATCGACGACGGCTCGCTCCGCGTGCTGGCGGTCTCCGGCGACGAGCGTCTCGACGGGATCGACGCCCCGACCCTCACCGAGTCCGACATCGACCTCGTCTTCACCAACTGGCGCGGGCTGCTCGCCCCGCCCGGCATCGACGACGCGACGCGCGAGTACCTGACCGGTTTGGTCACCGAGATGCACGACACGCCCGAGTGGCGCGAGGCGCTGAAGCGCAACGGATGGATCGACGCCTTCGCCACCGGCGAGGAGTTCGGGACCTTCCTGACCGAGCAGGACGAGCGCGTCGACTCGACGCTGAAGGAGCTGGGACTGTCATGAGCACCACCACCGAGACGACGACAGGTCCGGACGGACCTCGCGTCGTCGACCGCGCCCAGTACGGGCTCGCGGCCTTCCTGGCCGTCGTGGGCGTCGTCGTCGTGGTCGACGCCACGGGTCTGCGGCCCGGCTTCGCCGACCAGCCCGTGCAGCCGTCGTTCCTGCCCTACGTCGTCGGCACCGCGCTGCTGGTGCTGGCCGCGACGCTCGCCGTCGCCACGGCGCGCGGCAACGTCGCGGAGCCGGAGGGCGGCGAGGACGTCGACCTCACCGAGCCCAGCGACTGGTTCACCGTCGCGAAGCTGGCGGGCGTGTTCCTCGCGAACGTGCTCCTCGTCGACACGCTCGGCTGGGCGATCACGGGCGCGCTGCTCTTCGCGGGCTGCGCGTGGGCGCTCGGCAGCCGCACGCTGCTGAAGGACGTCGCGATCGGCGCCGCCCTCTCCCTCATCACCTGGTACGGCTTCTACGTCGGCCTGGGTCTGCCGATCCCCGCGGGGATCCTGGACGGAGTGCTCTGATGGACCTGTTCCTCGACGGGCTGATGAACGCCCTCACGCCCGAGAACCTGCTGTACGCCGTCATCGGCGTGCTGCTCGGCACCGCCGTCGGCGTCCTGCCGGGCATCGGGCCGGCCATGACGCTGGCCCTGCTCTTCCCGATCACCTACACGGTCCCGGTCGACAGCGCCCTCATCATGTTCGCCGGCATCTACTACGGCGGCATGTACGGCGGGTCGACGACGTCGATCCTGCTCAACACGCCAGGGGAGTCCTCGTCGGTCGTCACCGCGATCGAGGGCAACCAGATGGCGAAGCGGGGGCGGGCCGCCCAGGCCCTCGCGACCGCCGCCATCGGGTCCTTCGTCGCCGGCACCATCGCCACCGCGCTCCTGGTGCTGTTCGCGCCCAAGGTCTCCTCGGCCGTGGTGCAGCTGGGCGCCCCGTCGTACTTCGCGATCCTGCTGCTGGCGCTGGTCGCCGTCTCGGCCGTCCTCGGCAGCTCGAAGATGCGCGGCTTCATCGCGCTGTTCCTCGGCCTCGCCATTGCGCTGGTCGGCACGTCGACCGGGCAGGCGCGGCTCACGTTCGGCAGCCCGCTGCTGGCCGACGGCATCGACGTCGTCGTCGTGGCCGTCGCCATCTTCGCCATCGGCGAGGCCCTGTGGGTCGCGGCGCACCTGCGCCGCCGGCCGCTGCAGGTCATCCCCGTCGGCCGCCCCTGGATGGACCGCAAGGACTGGGGCCGCTCCTGGAAGCCGTGGCTGCGCGGCACCGCGTTCGGCTTCCCCTTCGGCGCGCTGCCCGCCGGTGGCGCCGAGGTGCCGACCTTCCTGTCCTACATCACCGAGCGCCGGCTCACGAAGCACCCCGAGGAGTTCGGCAAGGGCGCCATCGAGGGCGTCGCCGGACCGGAGGCCGCGAACAACGCGTCGGCCGCGGGCACGATGGTGCCGCTGCTGGCCATCGGCCTGCCCACCACGGCCACGGCCGCGATCATGCTCAACGCCATCCAGTCCTACGGCATCCAGCCCGGTCCCCAGCTCTTCGACAACGAGCCCGCGCTCGTGTGGACCCTGCTGGCCAGCCTGTTCGTCGCCAACACGCTGCTGCTGGTGCTGAACCTGCCGCTCGCGCCGATCTGGGCGAAGCTCCTGCGGGTACCGCGGCCCTACCTGTACGCGGGCATCCTGTTCTTCGCGTCCCTCGGCGCCTACAGCGTCAGCTTCGAGCCGTTCGACCTGGCCCTGCTGCTGGTGCTCGGCTTCCTCGGCGTCGCCATGCGCCGCTTCGGACTGCCGGTGCTGCCGCTGATCGTCGGCGTCATCCTCGGCCCGTCGCTGGAGAACCAGCTGACCCAGGCCCTGGCGCTGTCCGGCGGCGAGGTCTCCACGCTGTGGAGCGAGCCCGTCGCGAAGGTCGTGTACGCGGTGCTGGTCCTCGCGCTCGTCGCGATGGCCGTGGCCGCCGTGCGCGGTCGCGTCGCCCGTCGCGGCGCGTCGACCGTCGAGAAGGAGGAGGTGTCCGCATGACCGCAGTGGTGGTGGCCTACAGCCCGGACGAGTACGGCGAGGCGGCCCTGGCCGCAGGTGCCGAGGAGGCGAGCCGACGCTCGGTCCCGCTCGTCGTCGTCAACGCGACCCGGGGCGACGCCTACGTCGACCCGCACTTCGCCGACGCCGACACCGTCGAGCGTCTGCGCGAGCGCGTCGGGGAGGTCGAGGTGCTCCAGGAGGTCGTGCCCGACGTCGGCGCCGAGGTGGTGCGGGTCGCGCAGGAGCGTGACGCCGAGCTCGTGGTCGTCGGCGTGCGGCACCGCTCGCCGGTCGGCAAGGCGCTGATGGGCAGCGTGTCGCAGCGCGTCCTGCTCGACGCGACCTGTCCGGTGCTGGCGGTCAAGCCTCGCGGGTGACACCGTCGTGCCGCGCTGATCCCGGGTCCCTGGTGCCCGCCTCGTCGGCCCCGTCCTGAGCAGCGCGCTCGGACGGGGCCGACGTCGTCGCGGGGACGGCACACACACCGTCGACGCAGACGGCCGCGGCGTCGTCGCCGAGCATCTCCAGCGGACCGTTCACGCGGGCTGCTCCTCGGCCGCGCGGCGCAGCGCGCCCAGGAACGTGTCAGGGTCCTGCGCGCCGGAGACGCCGAGCCGGTCGTCGAGCACGAAGAACGGGACGCCACGGATGCCGAGCGCCATCGCCTGCTCCTGGTCCGAGCGCACCTGCTCCAGGTAGGCGTCACCGGACAGGGCTGCCACGACCTCGTCGCGATCGAGCCCGACCTCCGCGGCGAGATCGGCGAGGTCGTCGACCCGACCCACGTGCCGGCCCTCGACGAAGTACGCGGCGAGCAGCCGCTCCTTCATCTCCTCCTGACGACCCTCGGCGCGCGCGTGGTGGAGCAGCCGGTGCGCCAGCACGGTGTTCGTGTGCTGCAGCGCCCCGAAGTCGTAGTCGAGCCCCTCGTCGGACGCGACCTGCGTCATCTGCGCCAGCATGCCCACCACCTGCTCGCGCGCCATGCCCTTGTGGCGGGCGAGGAAGTCGACCTCGTCGCCCTCGAAGTCGACCGGGGTGTCCGGCGAGAGCTCGAAGCTGCGGTAGGTGACCTGCACGTCGCCGCCCTCCTCCCGGAACCGCTCCACGGCCTTCTCGAAGCGCCGCTTCCCGACGTAGCACCAGGGGCACGCCACGTCCGACCAGATCTGCACGTCCACCGTCATGCCCGTGCCAACCGTCGGGCCGCCGCTGGTGTTCCCGACGCCGCTGCGCGGGCCCTCGCGGTCGCGCGCCAGAATGGGGCCGTCCGCCCCGACCGACCAGGAGCCCCACGTGAGCACAGCCGGAGGATCCGTCCTCGACGACCTGACCGCCCGCGGACTCGTCGCGCACTCGACCGACCTCGAGGCGCTGCGGGCCGAGATGGACGCCGGCCCGATCGTCTACTACGTGGGCTTCGACCCGACCGCGCCCAGCCTGCACGTCGGCAACCTGCTGCAGATCCTCACCGCGCGGCGGCTCCAGCTCGCCGGGCACCGACCGCTCCTGCTCGTCGGTGGCTCCACCGGTCTCATCGGCGACCCCAAGGAGGCCGGCGAGCGGGTCATGAACACCCGCGAGACCGTCGCGGCGTGGGTCGAGCGG
Organism: Aeromicrobium sp. REDSEA-S38_B2; assembly: GCF_001628525.1. Classification (NCBI taxonomy): domain Bacteria; kingdom Bacillati; phylum Actinomycetota; class Actinomycetes; order Propionibacteriales; family Nocardioidaceae; genus Aeromicrobium; species Aeromicrobium sp. REDSEA-S38_B2. The sequence continues at coordinate 20,738 of NZ_LUNH01000051.1, forward strand.
ATCCGCGACCAGGTCGTCCGCTTCGTCGACCTCGAGGGCGAGAACGGCGCGACCATGGTCAACAACCTCGACTGGACCGAGTCCCTCAGCACGATCGACTTCCTGCGCGACATCGGGAAGCACTTCCCGGTGAACCGCATGCTGGCGCGCGACGTGGTGAGCAGCCGGCTCGAGAGCGGCATCAGCTACACCGAGTTCAGCTACGTCCTGCTGCAGTCGATGGACTACCTGGAGCTCCACCGTCGCCACGGCTGTGTGCTCCAGACCGGCGGCAGCGACCAGTGGGGCAACATCACCGCCGGCGTCGAGCTCGTCCGTCGCTCGGAGGGACGCAGGGTGCACGCCCTCGCGACCCCGCTCATCACGAAGGCCGACGGCACGAAGTTCGGCAAGACGGAGTCGGGCACGGTCTGGCTCGACCGCGAGCTCATGAGTCCGTACGCCTTCTACCAGTCGTGGATCCAGGCCGAGGACACGAAGGTGGGGGAGTACCTCAAGCAGTTCACCTTCGTGCCGGTCGAGGAGATCGACGCCCTCATGGCCGAGCACGCCGCCGCGCCCGGCCGACGCCTCGCGCAGCGACGCCTCGCCGCCGAGGTCACGGCGCTCGTGCACGGGCAGGCCGAGGTCGATGCCGCGGAGCTCGCCTCGACGGCGCTGTTCGGTCGCGGCGAGCTGGCCGAGCTGCCGGAGGACACCCTTGCGGCCGCGCTGGGGGAGACGGGCGTCGTCGAGCTGGGTGGCGACGCCACACTCACGGACGCCCTCCTCGAGACCGGTCTCGTCGACTCGCGTTCCGCCGCCCGCCGAGCGGTCGCCGAGGGCGGCGCGTACGTCAACAACAGCAGGGTCGACGACGCCGAGGCCTCGCTCGACTCCCTGGACGCCCTGCACGGCTCCTGGCTCGTCCTGCGCCGCGGAAAGCGCGCCGTTGCAGGGGTTCGTCGGGTCCGGTCGTGAGTATGGCCGGGGTCACACCGCACCGATTTGACCCTGCTCCGGTCGTCTGAGTAATGTTCTTCTTGTTGCACCGCACGACGGAGCGCAAGGCCGAGAGGCCGGGCACTCGGAGCGAGCAGCCACTCGAACCGAAACGGTTAACGCCAGGAACTGAGTTCCGGAGACTGACCGCTGACAACGGAGAGTGATCGTGGCAGGACCCCGGGTTTGACCCGGTGATCACGAGCCGCGTAGGATAGACCAGCCCCTGGTGGGTGGGCCCTGATGTGGGTCTGTCTGGTGGGTGTGCGTCTGATGTTTGAGAACTCAACAGTGTGCTAAAAGTCGACGAGAAGTA